>JBEKNM010000070.1:0-14220 GCA_049522835.1 Mycobacterium sp. | reverse complement strand
GGATGGTTTTGACGACGTCGAACTCGCGGGCGTTGACGGTGTGGGTGGCGCCGAACTTGCGGGCCCAGTCCAGTTTCGTGTTGTCGGTGTCGACCGCGATGATCCGCCTAGCGCCGACCAGCGCGGCCCCTGCGACGGCGGCATCGCCCACGCCGCCACAGCCGATCACCGCGACGGTGTCGTTACGGCTGACCGCCCCGGTGTTGATCGCGGCGCCCAGCCCGGCCATCAATCCGCAGCCCAACAGGCCGGCGACGGCCGGATCGGCTTCGGGATTGACCTTGGTGCATTGACCGGAGTGCACCAGCGTTTTGTCGGCGAACGCCCCGATGCCCAGTGCCGGGGTGAGTTCAGTGCCGTCGGTCAGCGTCATTTTCTGCTGGGCGTTGAAGGTGTCGAAGCAGTAGGCGGGCCTGCCGCGTTTGCAGGCCCGGCACTGGCCGCAGACAGCGCGCCAGTTCAGGATCACGAAGTCGCCCGGCTCGACAGCTGTCACTCCCGGCCCGACCGCTTCCACCGTGCCCGCGGCCTCGTGGCCGAGCAGGAACGGGTATTCGTCGTTGATGCCGCCCTCGCGGTAGGTCAGATCGGTGTGGCATACGCCGCAGGCGATCACGTCGACGACGGCCTCACCGGGCCCGGGATCCGGGACGACGATGTCCACCAACTCGACGGGTTCGCCCTTCTTGCGTGAAATCACTCCGCGCACCGTCTGACTCATGGCCTCCAACCTACTGTTCGCCGCCATACATCTCGCAGCGGCCCGTCCACCCATCGTCGTTCGGTCGAGCCTGCGGTGGTGGCACCGGTGCCGGTGTAGCGTCGCTGAGCGTGACGACACTCAACGGAAGCCCGGCCGCTGGCGAGAGTGCCGAAGAGTTCAGCGAACGGATGGTTGCGGCCATCGACAGCGCCAGTCTGACGATCCTGATGAGCGTTGGACATCAGACCGGCCTGCTGGACACGATGGCGGGGCTTTCGCCCGCCACCAGCGCCGCGATCGCCGAAGCCGCGGGTCTCAACGAGCGCTACGTCCGAGAGTGGCTGGGCGGCATGGCCACCGGGCACATTGTCGATTACGACGCACAGAACGGGACCTACTCGTTGCCCGCCCACCGCGCAGGCGTGCTGACCCGCGCGGCCGGGGCGCACAACTTGGCTATGGTGGCCCAATTCGTTCCGCTGCTCAGCGAGGTCGAACAGAAGATCATCGGCTGCTTCCGTGATGGCGGCGGACTGCCCTACAGCGAATTTCCGCGGTTTCACACACTGATGGCCGAGATGAGCGGTGGCGTGTTCGACGCCGCGCTCGTCGATGTCGTACTGCCCTTGGTCGATGGTCTCGTCGAGCGCCTGCGGTCCGGAGCGGACGTGGCCGATTTCGGTTGCGGCAGCGGTCATGCGATCAATGTGATGGCGCAGGCGTTCCCGGCGAGCCGGTTCACCGGCCTGGACTTTTCCGACGAGGCTATTGCCGCCGGCATCCGGGAGGCGGCTCGACTCGGTCTGACTAACGCGAACTTCGAGAGCCACAATCTGACCGAGTTGGACAAGTTCGACGCCTATGACGTCATCACCGTGTTCGACGCCATCCATGACCAGGCGCAGCCGGCCCGCGTACTGGAAAACATCTATCGCGCGCTGCGGCCCGGCGGCGTCTTCCTGATGGCCGACGTCAAGGCATCGAGCCGGCTCGAGGACAACGTCGGCGTCCCGATGAGCACGTACATGTACGCGACCTCGCTGATGCACTGCATGACGGTGTCGCTGGCTGCCGACGGCGCCGGACTGGGCGCCGTCTGGGGAACTCAGCTGGCCGTCTCGATGCTCGCCGATGCCGGGTTCGACGATGTGCGGGTGGCCGAGGTCGAGTCGGACCCGGTCAATAACTACTACTTGGCCTATAAGGGGGCCAGGAAGTGATGAGCCCGACCTGATGGCCGCCCTCGACGCGATTGACGACTGGCCCGTGCCGGCAGCCGCTGCTGCAGTGATCGGAACCAGCGGAGTGTTAGCCAGTCACGGCGACACCGCGCGCACGTTCGCGCTGGCGTCGTTGACCAAACCGTTGGTGGCCCGGGCCGCCCAGATCGCCGTCGAGGAAGGGGTCGTCGATCTCGACACCGCGGCCGGCCCGCCCGATTCCACGGTGCGCCACTTGCTGGCGCACGCGTCGGGTCTGGCGATGGACTCCGATCGCGTCCTCGCCAAGCCCGGCACCCGGCGGATATATTCCAACTACGGCTTCACCGTCCTGGCCGAGACCGTGCAACGGGAGTCGGGGATCGAGTTCGGCCGTTACCTCGCCGAGGCGGTGTTCGAGCCGCTGGCGATGGGGACAACCCGGCTGGAGGGCGGCGCCGAGGCGGCCGGGTTCGGAGCGACATCTACGGTTGCGGATCTGGCCACATTCGCTGGTGAACTGTTGCGGCCGTCGACGGTCTCGGCGCAGCTGCACGCCGAGGCGACGGCCGTGCAGTTTCCGGGCCTAGATGGCGTCTTGCCCGGATATGGCAGGCAGCGGCCCAACGACTGGGGGCTGGGTTTTGAGATCAGGGATTCGAAATCACCCCACTGGACGGGCGCGGGCAACTCGGTGCGAACGTACGGCCATTTCGGCCAATCAGGTGGTTTCATCTGGGCAGATCCGGTTGCGGAACTGGCGCTGGTGGTCCTGACGGACCGCGATTTCGGCGAGTGGGCGCTGGGCGTGTGGCCGGCGATTTCTGATTCGGTGATATCCGAGTACCGTGCACACTAGCGCAACAGGGGTATCACAAGGCACAATAGACACGCACGACACAAAAATTTCATGCAAGCATCCTGCTTGTCGGTCCGCCAGGTCGTTGGGGAAGACGTCCCTCGTGGAACCGAAGGAGCAACAGATGCGCGCGTCGAACCAATTCGCCGACGTGACGGCTGGCGTGGTGTATGTCCACGCCTCGCCCGCGGCGGTATGTCCACACGTCGAGTGGGCGTTGTCGTCGACCCTGCAATCCAAGGCCAACTTGGTGTGGACGCCGCAGCCGGCGATGCCCGGACAGCTGCGCGCGGTCACCAACTGGGTCGGCCCGGTGGGCACCGGCGCCCGGTTGGCCAACGCACTGCGTTCCTGGTCGGTGCTGCGGTTCGAGGTAACCGAGGACCCCAGTGCCGGAGTCGACGGCCATCGCTTCAGCCACACCCCGCAGCTGGGATTGTGGAGCGGGTCGATGAGCGCCAACGGCGACATCATGGTCGGGGAGATGCGGCTGCGGGCGATGATGTCGCAGGGCGCCGACACTCTTGCCGCCGAACTGGATTCGGTGCTGGGCACGGCGTGGGATGAAGCGCTGGAGATGTATCGCGACGGCGGCGACGCCGGTGAAGTGACCTGGCTCAACCGGGGCGTCGGCTAAGTATCACCGGGCGGGACGCAGAATCTGCAGCGCGGCGGGCACCGCGGAGATCTCCGCGGGCAGCAGGCACGCGAAGTCGCCGTCAGCGTACACATTGATACCGGGGCACTCGACGTGAATTGACTTGGCGCGTGCCGTAGTCACCTCGTCGAGTTCGACGTGGGTGCCCTTCATCACGGTGGGGAAGAGGCGAACCAGCTTTGTCCGGGATGCCGAATGCGCCATGGTGATGTCGAGCAGACCATCGGTGTAATCGGCATTGGGGCAGATCAGCAGCCCACCGCCATAGCTGCGGGTGTTGCCGAAAGCCGCAAGCGTGATATCGGCGTCGATCTCTTGAGTTCCGTCGAGCACCATTCGGAACGGCAACAGCCGCAGCTGCGAAAGCTCGGCCAGCATCGCGATGTAATAGCGCAACCGCCCGTGCGGCCAGGTCATCCGGTTGGCGCGATCTGTCACCAGGGAATCGAACCCGGCGGCCGCCACGGTGCCGAACCACTTGTCGAACTTTTTGCGGCCATTGCCCCACTGAATCCGGCCTAAGTCAATTGTTTCCGTCCAGCCGTCAACGACGATGTCCGCAGCGGCCTCGGGATCCTTAGTGGGAATGCCGAATTCGCGAGCGTGATCGTTTCCGGTGCCGGCCGGAATGATCCCCAGCGGAACATCGGTGCCCGCCAACACCTGCAGCGCGTTGGACACGACCCCGTCACCGCCGGTGACCATCAGCGCGTCGGCGCCTCTCTCAACTGCCGCGCCGGCGAGATAACGCGCATCTTCAGCGTCGTCGCCGATGATTTCGACGACCTCCACACCTCGATGCTGCAGCCGGGCGATCGCGACTTGCGCTGCGCGTACTGCGGTGCCGTGCCCCGAGAGGGGATTGGTCAGCGCGGTCACCTTGCTGATTTCGCGCCTAGTCACGGGATCTTCACGGAATCAGCTTGCCGGGATTGAGAATTCCGGCCGGATCCAATGTCGCCTTGACCGCGCGCAGCACTTGCACGCCAAGGTCGCCCACTTCGGCACGCATCCAGGGCCGGTGATCGGCACCCACCGCATGGTGGTGGGTGATGGTTGCGCCGGTGGCGATGATCGCATCCGACGCTGCTTTCTTGGCGGCCTGCCACTGCTCGATCGGATTGCCCCGCTGCCCGGCGACGATGGTGAAGTACAACGAAGCGCCGGTGGGGTACACGTGCGAAATGTGGCACATCACGAGCGCCGGTGTGCCCGTCTTGGCCAGTGCGGTCGTGAGTGCTTCGGTGACAGCGGCTTTGAGCGCGGGAACGTTGGACCAGTCGGTGGCGGTCTCGAGGGTCTCGCACAGCGCGCCCGCGGACAGCAGTGAGTCGCGCAGATAGGGAGCGCCGAATCGACCGTGCTCCCATGCTTGCGCCGGCCCTTCGCCCAGCGACGTGCCACCTTGGGCCGCCAGCAGCGCGCTTGTCTCGGCATGGCGGCTCTCGACATGTTCCTTGGTGCCCTCGAACACGGTGATTCCCAGGCAGCCGCCGGTGATCTGGTTTTCGCCGATCGCCTCGGTCGTGGCGAGATTGACTCCGGTCTCGGCCTCATCAGACAGTCGAACGACGGTGGGGCCGGTGGCATTTTGGATGACGGCGCGCAGGGCCGCGGCCCCGGTCGCGAAATCAGGAAACGACCATGCCTCATACCGGACGTCCTCTGGCGCCCGGTGGACACGCACCCGCACCTGGGTGATGACGCCGAAAGTGCCCTCCGAGCCGAGCAGCAGCTGGCGCAGGTCGGGACCAGCGGCCGACGCCGGTGCGCGGCCCAAGTCTATGGTGCCCACCGGCGTGATCATCCGTATCCCGCGAACCATGTCGTCGAACCGGCCGTAGCCGGCCGAATCCTGGCCCGACGATCGGGTGGCCGCGAAGCCGCCGATCGTGGCGAACTCGAAGCTCTGCGGGAAATGCCCGAGCGAGAAGCCGTGTTCGCCGAGCAGACGTTCGGCGTCCGGGCCGGTGACGCCTGCGCCGAAAACGGCCTGGCCGGACACCTCGTCGAGGGAGATCAGCTGGTTGAAGCGACGCAAATCGAGTGACACCACGGCGCTGAACTTGCCGCGGGTGGGATTGAGTGCACCGACGACGCTGGTGCCGCCGCCGAACGGGACCACGGCGATGCCGTGCTCGGAGCAGTAGCGCAGGATCGCGGCAACGTCCCCATCTTCACTGTCGTCGCCGGGTAGCAGCACGGCGTCGGGCGCATCCTGGACCCCGGAATCCTTGCGACGCAACAAGTCGACGGTGGACTTGCCTCCCGCTCGCAGCAAACGGTCGCGGTCATCGGTACGGCAGAACTCGGCGCCGACGATTCCGGCCAGCGCATCTTGGTCTGCTTTCGACAATGCTGATGGTCGCAGCTGCACCTGGCCGGCGTCGAGTTCGACCTGTTGCGAATCTTCCAGCCCGACGGCCTGCTTCAGCAAAGACCGGATTCCGTCGGAAAGCGGTTTGGCCGCAGCGGGATCTCCCCACGCGTTCCATTTCATGGGCGGAAGAAGCTCCTCGAGATGCGTCATGCGTTACAGTATTACATATGTTGTCAATCAGTAACGCGTCGTTCCCTGACACTGCCGACCGGATCCTTACCGCGGCGGCCAGCTGTGTGGTCGATTTTGGCGTGGACCGGGTGACACTGTCCGAGATCGCACGCCGCGCGGGGGTGAGCCGGCCGACGGTGTACCGGCGCTGGCCGGACACCCGGTCGATCGTGGCGGCGCTGCTGACCAAGCGCGTCGCGAGCGTGATGCGCGAGGCGCCGTTGCGCGGAGATGACCGGGAATCGCTTGTGCAGCAGATCATTACAGTGGCCGATCTGCTGCGTCGCGATGAACTGGTCATGTCGGTGATGCACTCGGAGCTCGCACCCATCTACATCACCGAACGCCTCGGGGCCAGCCAGCAGATGTTGATCGACGCTCTCGCCGCCCGGCTGCGCGCGGCCCAGCGCCACGGCAGCGTGCGCGCCGGCGACCCCCTCCAGATGGCCACCATGGTGTTGCTGATCGCCCAGTCGACCATCCAGTCGGCGCAAATCGTCCGGCCGATGCTCGATGCCGAGGCGCTGGCCGCCGAACTCTCCTACTCGCTGAACGGATACCTGTCGTGATGCCCGACTCGACCGCTCTGAACGCCGCGCGCCGCGCGGCCGACCTAACGGCACTCGCTGACGGTGAGCCGCTCGACGTCGTCGTGATCGGCGGCGGTATCACCGGTGTGGGCATCGCGTTGGATGCCGCGTCGCGCGGCCTGCGGGTGGCGCTGGTGGAAAAGCACGACCTGGCATTCGGCACCAGCCGCTGGAGTTCCAAACTGGTCCATGGTGGTCTGCGCTACCTTGCGACCGGCAACGTGGGAATTGCCCGGCGCAGCGCCATCGAGCGCGGAATCCTGATGACGCGCAACGCCCCTCATCTCGTTCATGCGATGCCCCAGCTGGTTCCGTTGCTGCCGTCGCTGGGTCCCGGTAAACGCGCGCTGGTTCGAGCCGGATTTCTCGCCGGCGATGCTTTGCGGAAGCTTGCCGGTACGCCCGCCTCGACCCTGCCCCGATCGCGCAGGGTTCCAGCGCAGCGCGTCGTGGACATGGCTCCGACCGTTCGCCGTGATGGCCTTGACGGTGGATTGCTTGCCTACGACGGGCAATTGATCGATGACGCTCGACTGGTCACTGCGGTCGCGCGCACCGCGGCGCAACATGGCGCCCGGATCCTCACCTACGTGGCGGCATCCGAGGCCACCGGCACCTCGGTGAAGTTGACCGATCAGCGAACGGGGCAGTCGTTCGATGTGTCGGCCGGTGCGGTCATCAACGCCGCCGGGGTGTGGGCGGGCGAGATCGACGGCTCGTTGCGGTTGCGGCCCAGCCGCGGGACCCACCTTGTCTTCGATGCCAGCGCCTTCGGCAATCCGACTGCGGCACTAACTATTCCGATTCCCGGTGAGCTCAACCGCTTCGTGTTCGCGATGCCCGAGCAACTGGGCCGGGTCTACCTCGGTTTGACTGACGAAGCCGCTCCCGGTCCGGTTCCAGATGTCCCAGATCCGTCTGAAGAGGAGATCACATTCCTGCTGGACACGGTGAACACCGCGTTGGGGACTGCGCTTGCCAGAAGTGACATCGCCGGCGCCTACGCCGGCTTGCGGCCGCTGATCGACACCGGTGAAGGTCGCACCGCCGATGTTTCGCGCGAACACGCCGTCGTCGAGTCGCCCTCCGGAGTCATCAGCGTGATCGGCGGCAAACTGACCGAATACCGCTACATGGCAGAAGATGTCCTGGATCAGGCCATCGGTCTGCGCAATCTGCATGCCACGCGCTGCCGGACTCGCAATCTGCCGCTGATCGGGGCGCCGGCTAATCCCGGACCTGCTTGCCAGTCTCAGAAAGGGCCGGGGCCTGGTCTGCCGCTGTCGCTGGTGCAGCGTTACGGGGCTGAGGCGCCCAACGTGATCGTCACCGCTACCTGCGAGCGGCCGACCGATCCGGTGGCCGATGGCATCGACGTGACTCGCGCGGAGTTCGAATATGCGGTGACCCATGAGTGCGCGCTGGATGTCGACGACATTCTCGATCGGCGGACCCGGATCGGTCTGGTGCCACGCGATCGCGAACGGGTCGTAGCCGTGGCGGCGGAGTTCCTTGCCGCAGTCGCCGGACTCTAAAAAAGGCGCGTGTCGCCGGTGACTCCACTTATGGGATGAGCTACTATTTGGTAGTGACTACCATATTACGGGTCCCTGTGCTCATCTCCGGCGGGGGCGCCGGCGGACTGGCCACCTCGGCGTTACTTGGTCAGCACGGCGTCCGGTCGCTGCTGGTCGAAAAGCGGCGCGAGGTCTTCCTGTATCCGAAAGCCCGCAATCTCAGCTTTCGCAGCTTGGAGATCCTGCGCGGCCTTGGCCTCAGCGACGAGGTGCACGCGGTCGCCGAGCATGTTTCCGAATTGGTGACCAAACCGACCCTGAACAGCGCCGAAGAAGAACCGGCTATCGACCTCGACGCGATCTTCGCGGGTCTCGACACGCTCAGCCCCGAGCCTGCCGTGCAGTATTGCCCGCAGAGCAGGTCCGAGCCAATCTTGCTGAACGCAACCCGACGGCATGGCGGCGAGGTGCGTTATGGGACGGAACTGTCTTCGTTCGAATCCGACGAGACCGGCGTCACCGCCGTTATACGCGACCGGGACTCCGGAGAGTCGGAGACGGTCCGAGCAGACTATCTCGTCGCCGCCGACGGTGTGCACAGCCCGATCCGCAATGCGCTGGGCATTGCTACCTCCGGCTACGGCGCGCTGCCCATCTTCGTTGTCTTCATCTACTTCCGTGCGCCTTGGCGCAAGTTCGTCGCGCACCTGAACGACGGAGATGGCGTGCAAGTCAATAACGGTGACGCACAAGGCATCTTCATTTCGGCTGAGGACGATCTGGGCATGTTCGTCACCACATATATCCCCGGCAAGGGCGAGACAGCAGACCAGTTCACGCCGCAACGTTGCCGCGAGGTGCTGACCAAGGCAATCGGCGAGCAGATCGACATCGACATCATCGAGGTCGCCGCCTGGCAACCGTACGAGCAGGTGGCTGAGCAATTCCAGTGTGGGCGAGTCTTTCTCGTCGGCGATTCGGCACACACCATGCCGCCGTTCAAAGCCGGGGGAGCCAACACCGCCATCCAGAGCGCGCACAATCTGGCCTGGAAGCTGGCTGCCGTGCTGCAGGGGTCGGCGGGGCCTTCCCTGCTTGCCACCTACCAGGCCGAGCGGCATCCGGTCGGGCGGTTTGCCGCCCGCCAGTCGCTGTCTGGCCCGACGATTCCCTTGCTTCGGTTGGACGACGACCGACCGTTTTTGCCGCCCGAAGAAGAGTGCTCGATGTTCGCCCTGCTGGTCGGGTACCGGTACCACTCAGCCGCGGTCGTGACAGACGAGCCCGCGGCGAACGATCCGGACGTCCAGGAGGTGGTGGAGGAGTTGCGCGGGCAACCCGGCACCCGGGTTCCACACGCCTGGGTGGTGCACCGCGGTCAGCGTGTATCGACGCTCGACCTGGTCGGTAACGGGTTCAGCTTGCTCACCGGGGACGGCGGGGGCCGATGGCGCGCCGCCGCGGGTTCGGCGTCAGCTGCCCTTGGCATTCCGATCGCCGTCCATCGCGTCTGCAGCGACGAGTGGTCAGCGGTCACCGGACTTTCGCCCACCGGGGCGCTCTTGGTCCGCCCGGACGACTTTGTCGGTTGGCGCGCCGACGAACTACCTGCCAACCCTGAAACCGAACTTTGCCAGGCTATTTCGGTGATCGCCTGCCGCTAGCCCTCCGCGAGCAGACACAGAATCGCACTGTGCGAGCCTTCAGCGTGCGATTCTGTGTCTGCTCGCCAACGTTAGCTCGGCATGCGCGGGCGGTTCAGATGGCCGGCGATTCGGTCGGCGAGGCGGTCGGGTTCCCGCCGAACATCATCGATGACAATCGGAATAATCGTCCACCCGAGCTCTTGGAGCTTGGCCAGCCTCATTTTGTCCCGGAGCATTTCGCTTCGCCCAGCATGCCAATCGATGCTTTCGTATTCGGCCGCAACGTAGACGTCAGGCCACGCGAAGTCCACGCGCCATAGCTCACCGCCGCGGCCTCGGATCTCATATTGGAGTTCGGGAAGCGGAAGCCCGCGGTCAATCATCACGAGCCGAGCCTCGCTTTCCATCGCCGATTCCGAACGTCCGTCAGCGACGGGCAGGAGTTCACGCACTGCCACGATGCCCCGACGCCCTCGCTGCTCGGCGACGGCGCCTTCAATCTGAGTACGGGTACAGCCCATAGAACGCAATGCAGCGTCGAGCGTTGCCAGTGCCCGCGGACGGCGTAACTGCCTTGCCACTTCCACGGCGGTCCACGCCGGCGCCGTTGCGAGGCGGTCCGCTACCCGTTGTAGCCGAGCGCCAGTGCGTTGATGAACCATTAGACCGACGGTCGGACGCAAGCGGACGCCAGGATCGAGCACGTGAATGGCAGTGGTGTTTTCCGTGTCAAACCCATGCAAAACGGCGGCGGTGCCCATGCACGCGACTGCATGGCGCCCTATAAAGAGGTCGAGTGCGGTCAAGCGGCCCAACAGATTTGGCTCCTGGGCTGCGTAGACCCCATACCAAACACGAACGAGACCACCATTTTTGACTTGAACGTCGAGCTGTTGACGGGTCATAGCAGTCAGCAGTTGTGTGGTAGTAGCGAAACCGGCAGCCTTCTGCAGGGCCGTCATCGCATCGGCATGCACAGCGAAAGCATGCGGCAACGCCCGGCATTAACCAGTCACCCCTGGGGATAACTCTGCCGAGCAGACACAGAATCGCACGCCGAAGGCGCGTGCAGTGCGATTCTGTGTCTGCTCGCGCTAGATAATCAGAGCGGAATGTTCTTGTGGCGGCCGCGGCGCGCCGGGGCCTGGGCCAGTGCTTCGCTGAGCTTGCTGCGCGTATGCGCCGGGTCGATCTTCTCGTCGACGACGCCCATCTCGATGGCGCTGTCCACCCCGCCGGCGATCCGCTCGTGCTCGGCGGCCAATTGGTTGTGCAGCGCATCGCGTTCATGGTCCGGCGCGGCGGCCAGCTTGCGCTTGTGCAGGATGCCGACGGCGGCTTTGGCGCCCATCACCGCGACCTCGGCGTCCGGCCAGGCGAACACCTTGGTCGCATTCAACGAGCGCGAATTCATCGCAATGTAGGCCCCGCCGTACGTCTTTCGAGTGACCAGCGTGACACGCGGAACGGTGCACTCACCGAATGCGTGCAACAGCTTGGCGCCGCGGCGCACCACGCCGCCCCACTCCTGGTCGACCCCCGGAAGATAACCGGGAACATCGACGATGACCACCAGCGGGATCCCGAACGCGTCGCAGAGCCGCACGAAACGTGCTGCCTTCTCCGCGCTTTCGGAGTTCAAGCAACCACCGAGGCGCAGCGGGTTGTTGGCCAGCACGCCGATGGTGCGGCCGGACAAGCGACCCAGGCCGACCACCATGGACGGCGCCCAATGGCCCTGGAACTCGTCGAACGGCGTGTCGTCGTCGAGGATCGCGGTCACGATCGGATGCACGTCGTAGGCCCGCCGAGCAGATTCGGGCAGCAGCGCGTGGATATCGGTGTCACCGGCTTCGGCCTTACTGCGGTCGAAATGGCCTTGCTGGCAGAACAATCCGACCAGCCGGCGGCCGCGCTCGTAGGCGTCGAGTTCGTCGTCAGCGACGATGTGGCACACCCCGGACTTCTTGTGGTGAGTCTCCGGGCCGCCGAGCGAGGCCATGTCCACGTCCTCGCCGGTGACGCTGCGCACCACGTCGGGCCCGGTGACGAACACCCGGCCCTCCGGTGCCATCACGACGACATCGGTCAGCGCCGGTCCGTAGGCCGCGCCGCCGGCAGCGAAACCGACGACCACCGAGATCTGCGGAATGTAGCCCGACGCGCGGATCATGGCCTCGAACACCGTCCCGACCGCGTGCAGCGCCCGCACACCTTCGGCCAACCGGGCCCCACCCGAGTGCCAGATGCCCACGATCGGGCTCTGCTCCTCGATCGCGGTGTCGTAAGCGTTGACGATGTGCGTGCAGCCCTCTAGACCCATGGCGCCGCCCATCACGGTGCCGTCCGTGCAGAACGCGATGGTGCGCACACCGTTTACGGTGCCTGCAGCCGAAAGCACGCCGGAGCGGTCCCGCTCGTGCAGGAGTTCCACGGTGCCGTCGTCGAATAAATTGCTCAGACGCAACAGCGGGTCGCGGGGGTCGAGCGACTCGCCAACCGCTTCGGGGGCCGTGATTGTCATCGCAGGTCTCCTGTTCCGAGTGAAGGCTCGGGGTAATTTCGAAGCAATAATGCCGGGATTAGTACCGTCCAAAGGTGATCGCCACGTTGTGACCGCCGAATCCGAACGAATTGTTGACCGCATAGTGATATTCACCCGGGCGCGGTGCACCCGCCACCACATCGAGGTCGATCTCTGGATCGAGGTTCTCAAGATTCACGGCTTGTGGCCGCCCATTGCGTTGTTGATGGCCTTACCTTCGGCCACATCACCGACCTGGGTGCCGGTGGCGTGGGCGTTGACGTGATCGATATCGGCCGGAGTCAGGCCCGCGAGCTGGATCGCCCGCGTGATCGCGTGCCCGGCGCGTACCCCGTTGGGGTCCGGTGCCACCATGTGAAAGCCGTCCGAGGTGATGCTGGCCCCCATGATTCGGGCCAGGATGTTGGCGCCGCGGGCTTTCGCGTGCTCCTCGGTCTCGATCAACATGAGGGCGCCACCCTCGCCGAACACGAAGCCGTCGCGGTCCTTGTCGAACGGGCGACACGCGCCGGCGGGGTCGTCGTTGTTGGTGGACATCACGATGCGCATGTTGGCGAACCCGGCGATGGGCACCGCCTCGATCTTTGTTTCCACGCCACCGCAGATCGCGGCGTCGGCCTCACCGAGCACGATCTGCTGCCACGCACGGGCGATGCCCTCCGAACCGGATGCACATGCTGATATCGGCGTCATCACCCCGGCCTTAGCGTGCCGTTCCAGCCCCACGGCCGCGGCCGCCCCGTTGGGCATGTACTTCTGCACGGTCAACGGGGAGATCGCCCGGTAGCCGCGCTGGCGCATTTCGTCGTAACTGAAGACGAGTTCCTCGGCCGAGCCCAGGCCGGTGCCGATGGACACCGCCAACCGGTTGGTGTCTATGTCGGGCGTGCCTGCGTTCTCCCACAGGCGCCGGCCCAGAATGGTGGACATCTTCTGCAGGTAGCCCATCCGACGCAGTTCGACCCGCGTGAGCTGGCTGTCGAAGTCCTCCAACAGATGCCCGCCGATACGGACCGGCAGGTTGTATTCCTCGACGAAGGGATCGTTGAGGGTACGGATTCCGCTTTGGTTGTCGAGCAACAACTTCCAGGTCGTCTCTGCGTCGGTTGCCAGCGCAGTTGTCATGGCAACGCCGGTAACCACCACATTGGGTAAGGCTTTACCGGTAACCAGCTCTGTCATGGCTTTTGCTTACGTTCCTTCCGTGCTCAGTAACGCCCGAAGGCGAGCGCTACGTTGTGGCCGCCGAACCCGAATGAGTTGTTGATCGCGTAACGGAAATCGCCGTAGCGAGGTTCCACCGCGACAACATCCAGGTCGATCTGGGGATCGGGGGTCTCATAGTTCAACGTGGGCGGGATGACGCCGTCCCGCAGGGTGAGCACCGTGAGCACCGACTCCAGCGCCCCAACTGCGCCGATGGAATGGCCCAGCGCCGACTTCGGTGCATATACGGCGGCATGCTCGCAACCGGCGACCCGGATGGCGTTGGCTTCCGCGGCGTCGCCGATGGGCGTCGCCGTCCCGTGTGCATTGATGTGGTCGACGTCCTTGGGGGACAAGCCCGCCAGCTCCAGTGCCCGCTGCATCGCCCTACCAGCACGTTCCCCGTTGGGGTCCGGCGCCACCATGTGGAAGGCGTCCGAGGTGATACCGGCACCCAGCAATCGGGCCAGCGGCTTGGCGCCGCGGGCCTTGGCGTGCTCCTCGGTCTCGATGAGCATCATCGCCCCGGCCTCGCCGAACACGAAGCCGTCGCGGTCTTTGTCGAACGGTCGCGACGCCCGCTCGGGCTCGTCGTTGCGGGTCGACATGGCCCGCATCATGGAGAACGCCGCGATGGGCAGCGCCTCGATGGGGCCTTCCACACCTCCGCAGACGGCGACGTCGGCATCACCCATGACGATCTGACGCCACCCGTGGGCGATCGCCTCGGAACCCGACGAACAGGC
>JBEKNM010000069.1:0-12757 GCA_049522835.1 Mycobacterium sp. | reverse complement strand
CCCGCTGACGAGAAGGACGCCGCAATGGCGGCTTTTCGAGCCGGTGAGATCGATGTTCTGGTGTGTACCACCGTTATTGAGGTGGGTGTCGACGTCCCTAATGCCACGGTCATGCTGGTGATGGACGCTGACCGGTTCGGCATCAGCCAGTTGCATCAGCTGCGCGGCCGCATCGGGCGCGGCAAGCATCCAAGCCTGTGTCTATTGGTCAGCTGGGTTTCGCCGGGATCGCCGGCAGGTCGGCGGCTGAGTGCGGTCGCCGACACCTTGGACGGATTCGCTCTTGCCGACCTTGACCTCAAGGAGCGCCGGGAAGGAGATGTGCTGGGCCGCAACCAGTCCGGCAGGAGAGTCACCTTGCGGCTACTTTCGCTGGCCGACCACCTGGTGTACATCGAGGCCGCCCGGGACTTCTGCACCCGCGCCTACGACGATGCGAGCCCGCACCCCGGCTTGGCCGTACTGGCAGCACGATTCACCAACGCCGACCGCATCGAATACTTGGATAAGTCATGAACCGAAAAGTGCTGCTGTGGTTGTCGGTGGCCGCGGCGCTCGCGGTGGTTGTCGCCTATCAGACGTTGGGATCATCGGCGGCCAGACACGCCGGCGAGGTCGCCGCGCGCGCCGACGTCCCGACGGTGCAACCCGGTACCGATGTGCTGGCGGGAATTGGCGTGCTGCCTTCGCGGGCCCGTCGCTACGACTACCGCAGGTCGGCGTTCGGCGACGCGTGGGACGACAATAACGATGCCCCGGGCGGGCACAATGGTTGTGATACTCGTGATGACATCCTCAACCGTGACCTCGTCGACAAGACGTATGTGTGGGTCAAGCGTTGTCCGAATGCGGTGGCCACCGGCATCCTGCACGACCCGTACACCAACACCACGGTCGCATTCCAGCGCGGCGCCCAGGTCGGCGAATCGGTGCAGATCGACCACATCGTCCCGCTTTCCTACGCCTGGGACATGGGTGCTTATGCCTGGCCCGACCCTGAGCGGCTGCGTTTCGCCAATGACCCGGCCAACTTGCTGGCCGTGCAAGGCCAGGCCAATCAGGACAAGGGCGATTCGCCGCCGGCGCAGTGGATGCCGCCGAACAAAGCGTTCGCGTGTCAGTACGCCGTGCAGTTCATTACTGTGCTGCGTGGCTACCAGTTGCCGGTAGACCAGGCTTCCACCGACGTACTGCGTCAGGCCGCGGCCACCTGCCCGACCGGCTAGGCAGTCCGCTTGCCCGAGTGCGAATCTGGCGACGACGCGATACGCCGATGAATCGTGATTCACACTCGGCGAGAATGGGTCAGTTGCCGGCGTAAGTCTCCGGATCCTCGCGCACCCGGGTGCCGTCGTTGAGCCCGTTGATTGCTTCCATGTGCTCGGCAGCTAATTCGAAATCGAAGACGTCCAAGTTGCTCGCAATGCGCTCGGCGTTGGACGAGTGGAATATGACCGCATTCCCCAATTGCAGATTCCACCGGAGCAGGACCTGCGCGGGTGTCTTGCCGTATTCGCCGGCGATCGAGGTCACGGTCGGGTTGTCCATCAGCCTGCCGAGAACCAGCGGGGTGTAAGACTGCGTGACGATGTTGTGCTGCGCATTTGATTTGCGCATATCGGCCTGGCTGAGCAGTGGGTGCAGCTCGATCTGGTTCACCGCCGGCGTGACGAAAGTGAGGTCGATGGCCGTCGACAAATGATCCTCGGTGAAATTGGATACACCAATCGAGCGGGCATGGCCGTCCCCGCGGGATTGGAGCAAGCCCCCCCAGGCATCCACGTAATTGCCCAACGACGGGGCCGGCCAGTGAATCAGGTAGAGGTCGACATAATCCAGGCCGAGGCGCTCCAAGCTGGCGCCGCAGGCCAGCTGACTTTTGCTGAAACCCTGGTCGGCGGTGGCCAACTTGGTGGTGACGAACAGCTCGGCGCGGGGGATCCCGGAGGCCGCAATCGCGCGGCCGACAGCGGCTTCGTTGCCATAGGCCGCGGCAGTGTCGATGAGCCGGCAGCCGATTTCCAGCGCCGCCGAAACCGCGCGCTCGGTCTCGTCGTCCGATAACTCCGCGACGCCGAGGCCAAGTACCGGCATCGTGTTCTCGTCATTGAGCGCTATCGACGGGACGGTGGCGCCCGACTGGCCAGTCAACGTCAATCACCTACCTGTGAATTTGAAGGTTCGTAGATTCGGACCAAGACGGCTCCATCATCCAGCGAGGAGATCGAGGCCATTTCATCGGGGCTGAGTTCGAAATCGAACACGTCGAAGTTACTTGCGATCCGTGAGGGGTTCACCGACTTGGGGATCACGATATTACCGAGCTGGATATGCCACCTGATCAGTGCCTGGGCGGGCGTCCGGCGGTGGCCTTCGGCGACGGCGGTGACCTTAGGATGAGTCAGCAGCTCACCCTGTCCCAGCGGTGCCCACGCCTCGGTGGCGATGCCGCGCCGGGCGTGTACTTCCCGCAATTCTGTCTGGGGGAGCCGTGGATCCAGCTCGATCTGGTTGACTGCCGGAACGATGCCGGTGGCATCGATGAGAACGGTGAGGTGCTCGGGCTCGAAATTGCTGACTCCGATGGAGCGGATCCGGCCCGGGTCGCGCAGATGGGCGAAGGCCTTGAAGGTGTCCACAAACTTGTTCAGCGCAGGCTGCGGCCAGTGGATCAGGTATAGGTCGAGATAGTCGAGGCTAAGCCGCTCCAAGCTGGCCGGAAACATAGGGGAACGCCACCAGCGTGCTGTCGTAGCCCTGGTCGGGATTCGACAATTTGGTCACCACGTACAGTTGGTCGCGAGCTACGTCGGAGTCCGCAACTGCTCGCCCGACCTCCCGCTCATTGCGGTAGGCCGTCGCGGTGTCGATATGCCGGTAACCTGCGCGCAGTGCGGCACCCACCGCCTGCTCGGTGTCCGCCGGAGAGACCTGGAAGACTGCGAGCCCAACGGCGGGGATCGAATTACCGTCGTTCAGCATGACTACGTTTTTTTCGAGGGAGCAGCCCATGACGAAGAGTCTGCCAGGCGCGCGGGGCTTCCACCCTGGGGCGAAACGCGCACCGATGCGGTGGGCCAGTCGCATTAAGGGCACGGTCACCACGGTTGGCGTCAAGGTCATTCCGTGGATCCCGCCCGCCGCCAAACGGGTGCTGTTCGGCGGTCGTTCGGTCATCATCGACGGCAACACGCTTGATCCAACGCTCCAGCTGATGTTGTCGGGTCTGCATGCCGTCGGTATTGACGGCCTGGTCGCCGACGACGACCCAGCCGCGTCGCGCGCCCAGATGCGCGAGCTGTCGGCGGGATTTCCCGGACCGCAGATTCATGTCGCGACAGACGACATATCCATACCCGGACCGGCTGGTGAGATCCCAGCGCGGCACTACCGACCGGTCGCCGGCGCGGCCGCGCCGTTACTGGTTTTCTACCACGGCGGTGGCTGGGTAATCGGCGATCTGGACACCCATGACGCGCTGTGCCGGTTGACGTGCCGTGACGCCGGCATTCACGTGTTGTCGGTCGACTACCGGCTGGCTCCCGAACATCCGGCCCCGGCCGCGGTCGAGGATGCCTACGCGGCCTTCCAGTGGGCATACGAGCACGCCGATGAGCTGGGCGCGATCCCCGGACGGGTCGCGGTTGGAGGGGACAGCGCCGGCGGCAACTTGGCCGCTATTGTGTGCCAACTGGCGCGTGACGAGGCCCGCGACAAGGCCCTTGACGAGGGGTGCCCCGCCCCCGTGCTGCAGTGGCTGCTCTACCCGCGCACCGACTTCACCGCGCGGACCCGGTCGCTGAGCCTGTTCGCGCGGGGCTTTTTGCTGACCAAACGGGACATCGACTGGTTCCACGTGCAGTACCTCAGGGATTCCGCTATCGACCCGGCAGATCCGCGTGTGTCGCCGCTGTTGGCCGATTCGTTGTCCGGGCTGGCGCCGGCGCTGATCGCGGTCGCGGGTTTCGATCCACTGCGCGACGAAGGCGAGAGCTACGCGGCGGCGCTGCGGGCGGCCGGGACCCCGGTCGATTTGCGATCCATGGGTTGGCTGACGCACGGCTTCGCCAGTCTGTTTCAGCTCGGGGGCGGCAGCGCTACCGCAACGAGCGAGCTCATATCGGCCCTGCGTGCTCACCTGAGCCGGGTCTGATTTCCCGATTCGCCGGCGCCGGTACTCTAGAGGCGCCGTCGCCCGACTGAAGTTCTGGCAAGTCGGGACAAATCGAGCACGTGAGGATCAGCGAACCTGTGGCCGACAAAAAGCGTCCCCCGCGATTCGACCTGAAGTCCGCTACCGGCAAATCCGGCCGGCTCGTCCAGATCGGCGGTACCGCGTTCGTCGTGATCTTCGCGGTCGCCCTTGTCACCTACATTGTGACGTCGCATCACGACAAGAAAGGCGCCGTAGGGCAGGGCGATACGGTGACCGTGAAGTCCAGCAATGTGGTCAACCAGCCCGGAACCAGCAACCCTAAGGCTGTGGTCACCTTCTACGAGGACTTTCTGTGTCCGGCCTGCGGTAATTTCGAGCGGAATTTTGGGCCGACGGTGTCCAAGCTCATCGACATCGGAGCCATTGCGGCCGACTACTCCATGGTCTCTATTCTCGACAGCTCGAAGAACCAGAACTATTCATCGCGGGCCGGCGCGGCGGCCTTGTGCGTCGCCGATGAGTCCATCGATGCGTTCCGGCGTTTCCATAACCACCTGTTCAGCACCGGTGTCCAACCTGATGAACGGGCCACCAGCTTCCCCGACAACGCGAAGTTGATCGAAATCGCGCGCGAAGCCGGCGTCGTGGGCAAAGTGCCGGACTGCGTGAACAGCGGCAAATACCTTGACAAGGTCACCGGTGAGGCAGCGGCCGCGAATATCACCGCAACCCCGACGATCAAGATCAACGGCGAAAACTATGACCCGTCGACACCGGACGCGCTTGTCGCCAAGGTCAAAGACATTGTGGGCAATGTGTCGGGCATAGACACGGCTGTCACTTCTCCGAAGTCCTGAGAGTCGTGGTGTCAGCTCAACCAGCCGAGCGTTCCGGCGACCTGGCACCGGCTTCCACGGGTGCAGTGCGGGTCCCTGCCCTCAGCGCGTGGTGGGTGCTCATCGCCGGTTTGATCGGGTTGTTCGCCTCGATGACGCTGACGGTGGAGAAGATCAAAATTCTGCTCAACCCGTCATACGTGCCGTCCTGCAACATCAACCCCATCGTCTCGTGCGGCTCGGTGATGGTCACACCGCAGGCGTCGGTGCTGGGTTTCCCCAACCCGCTGCTCGGCATCGTGGGCTTCACCGTTGTGGTGGTCACCGGTATGCTGGTAGTGGCGAAAGTATCTCTGCCCCAATGGTATTGGCTCGGGTTGACGGCCGGGATCCTGATTGGTGCGGCGTTCGTGCACTGGCTGATCTTCCAGAGCCTGTACCGTATCGGGGCGTTGTGCCCGTACTGCATGGTGGTTTGGGCGATGACGATGACGCTGCTGGTAGTGGTCTCGTCCATCGCGTCTCGTCCAGTGCTTGAAAGCCGGGATAACGCCGTAGCGCAGCTGCTCTACCAATGGCGATGGTCGATTGCCACGCTGTGGTTCACCGGGGTGTTCCTGCTGATCATGGTGCGTTTCTGGAGTTATTGGTCGACACTTGTTTAAGTACAGTCAACGGATGAGGCAGGGCGAGGGCAAGGGGTCGCAGGTGATCTCGAAAGTGCTGGTTGCGAATCGCGGGGAGATCGCGATCCGTGCGTTCCGCGCGGCCTACGAACTGGGTATCGGCACGGTCGCTGTCTATCCCCATGAGGACCGCAACTCGCAGCATCGACTCAAGGCCGACGAGTCCTACCAGATCGGCGAAGTCGGTCACCCGGTACGTGCTTATCTGTCCGTCGATGACATCGTCGATACCGCCCGCCGGGCCGGCGCCGACGCCATTTACCCGGGTTACGGGTTCTTGTCGGAAAACCCGGACTTGGCAGCGGCCTGCGCGGCGGCGGGGA
Organism: Mycobacterium sp.; assembly: GCA_049522835.1. Lineage (GTDB taxonomy): Bacteria > Actinomycetota > Actinomycetes > Mycobacteriales > Mycobacteriaceae > Mycobacterium. The sequence goes on along the minus strand of JBEKNM010000069.1, from coordinate 6,756 downwards.
TCACGTTCGTCGGCCCCAGCGTCGAAGCGCTCAAGCTGACCGGAAACAAGGCTCGGGCGATCGCAGCGGCCAGGGAAGCCGGGCTGCCGGTGCTCGCGTCGTCGGCACCGTCGGCATCGGTCGACGACCTGGTGTCGGCCCTGGAGTCAGGCAAGGCCGGCATGCGGTTTCCGTTGTTCGTCAAGGCGGTCGCCGGAGGCGGGGGCCGGGGTATGCGCCGGGTCACCGAGATCGCGGCGCTACCCGAAGCCATCGAAGCCGCCAGCAGGGAAGCGGAGTCGGCGTTCGGCGACCCCACCGTCTATCTCGAACAGGCGGTGCTCAAGCCGCGCCACATCGAGGTGCAGATCCTGGCCGACAACAACGGCCATGTGATCCACCTCTACGAGCGCGACTGCAGCGTGCAACGTCGCCACCAGAAGGTCATCGAGCTGGCGCCCGCGCCGAACCTGGCCGCCGAGCTCCGCGAAAAGATGTGCGCCGACGCGGTGGCCTTTGCCCGCCATATCGGGTACAGCTGCGCCGGCACCGTGGAGTTTTTGCTGGACGAGACCGGCGAGTACGTCTTCATCGAGATGAATCCGCGGATTCAGGTGGAGCACACCGTGACCGAGGAGATCACTGACGTCGACCTGGTCTCCAGCCAGCTGCGCATCGCCTCGGGGGAGACGCTCGACGACCTGGGCCTGCGGCAGGGCGACATCGCACCGCACGGCGCCGCGCTGCAGTGCCGGATCACCACAGAGGATCCGGCCAACGGCTTCCGGCCGGACACCGGCCGGATCAGCGCTTTGCGCAGCCCGGGAGGTGCCGGGATCCGCCTGGACGGAAGCACCAACCTAGGCGCAGAGATCAGCGCACACTTCGATTCGATGCTGGTCAAGCTGACCTGCCGGGGCCGTGACTTCCCGACAGCAGTGGCCAGAGCGCGTCGGGCGATGGCGGAGTTCCGCATTCGCGGGGTGTCGACGAATATCCCGTTCCTGCAAGCGGTCCTGGATGATCCGGACTTCCAGGCCGGCCGGATCACCACGTCGTTCATCGACGACCGGCCGCAGCTGCTGACCGCGCGCGCCTCGGCCGACCGGGGCACGAAAATCCTCAACTATCTGGCCGATGTCACCGTCAACAAGCCGCACGGCACACGGCGCTCAAAGGTGTACCCACAGGACAAGCTGCCCGACGTCGATCCAAACGTCCCGCCACCGGCCGGCTCCAAGCAACGATTGGTCGAGTTGGGGCCTGAGGGTTTCGCGCGCTGGCTGCGGGACTCGAAGGCGGTCGGCGTTACTGACACGACGTTCCGTGATGCCCACCAGTCGCTGCTGGCTACCCGGGTGCGTACCAGCGGACTGGGTTGGGTGGCACCATATCTCGCCCGTACCATGCCGCAGCTGCTGTCGGTGGAGTGTTGGGGCGGCGCGACTTACGATGTGGCGCTGCGCTTCCTGAAGGAGGATCCTTGGGAGCGCCTGGCCCTGCTACGGCAAGCGATGCCCAATATCTGCTTGCAGATGCTGCTGCGTGGCCGCAATACAGTCGGCTACACGCCCTATCCGGAGTTGGTGACGTCGGCCTTCGTGGAGGAGGCAACGACGACCGGCATCGACATTTTCCGGATCTTCGATGCACTCAACAACCTCGATTCGATGCGCCCCGCGATCGAGGCGGTACGCGAAACTGGTTCTGCAGTAGCCGAAGTCGCGATGTGCTACACCGGTGACCTGTCTGACCCAGGGGAGCGGCTCTACACGCTCGACTACTACCTGAAACTGGCCGAGCAGATCGTAGACGCCGGCGCACACGTACTGGCCATCAAAGACATGGCCGGCCTATTGCGCCCACCCGCTGCAAAGCAGTTGGTCAGTGCGCTGCGCAGTCGCTTCGACCTGCCCCTGCACATACACACCCACGACACACCGGGCGGCCAGCTGGCCAGCTACGTGGCCGCTTGGCAAGCCGGGGCCGACGCTGTCGACGGTGCCGCCGCGCCGATGGCCGGGACCACCAGCCAGCCCGCGCTGAGCTCGATCGTCGCCGCCGCGGCGCACACCGAGTACGACACCGGTCTGTCGCTCTCGGCGGTATGCGCGCTGGAGCCGTTTTGGGAGGCGTTGCGAAAAGTCTATGCGCCCTTCGAATCCGGGCTACCCGGGCCGACAGGGCGGGTCTATCACCACGAGATTCCGGGTGGCCAGTTGTCGAATCTGCGCCAGCAGGCCATTGCGCTGGGGTTGGGGGATCGATTCGAAGAGGTCGAAGAGGCCTACGCCGGTGCCGATCGGGTGCTGGGCAGGCTGATCAAGGTCACGCCGTCGTCGAAGGTGGTCGGAGATCTGGCGCTGGCACTCGTCGGCGCGGGTGTCAGTGCAGACGAATTCGCTTCCGATCCAGGAGGATTTGATATCCCGGAATCGGTGCTGGGCTTCCTGCGGGGGGAACTCGGCGACCCGGCGGGCGGGTGGCCCGAACCGCTGCGCACCAAGGCGCTGGCCGGCCGCGGGCCGGCCAAGTCCACCCAGCAACTGACGCCGGATGACGAGGCCCTCCTGTCGCTGAACGGCTGCAAGCGTCAGGCCACTTTGAACCGGCTGCTATTCCCGGGCCCAACAAAGGAATTCGAGGAGCACCGGGAAATCTACGGCGACACTTCGCAATTGTCGGCCAACCAGTTCTTCTACGGCCTGCGGCAGGGTGAAGAGCACAGGGTGAAACTCGAACGCGGGGTTGAGCTGTTGATCGGGCTGGAGGCCATCTCTGAACCCGACGAGCGCGGGATGCGAACGGTGATGTGCATCATCAACGGCCAGCTGCGGCCGGTGCTGGTGCGCGACCGCAACATCGCCAGCACGGTTCCGACTGCGGAGAAGGCCGATCGCGGCAATCCCGACCACGTCGCCGCACCGTTCGCGGGGGTCGTCACGGTCGGAGTGGCCGCGGGCGAGCAGGTGAGCGCCGGCCAGACTATCGCCACCATCGAGGCGATGAAGATGGAAGCCCCAATCACTGCTCCCAAGGACGCCACCGTGGAGCGGGTGGCGGTGTCGAGCACTGCGCAGGTAGAAGGCGGAGATCTGCTGGTGGTGCTGAGCTGACCCGGATCATCGGCGGGGTAGCCCGGGGCCGGCGCATTGTCGTCCCGCCGAAGGGGACCAGGCCGACCACCGATCGGGTGCGCGAGTCGCTGTTTAACATCGTGTCCGCGCGGCGGGATCTGAACGGCCTGGCGGTGCTGGACCTCTATGCCGGCTCCGGCGCACTGGGGCTGGAGGCACTATCGCGGGGGGCCGCGTCTGCGTTCTTTGTCGAGTCCGATCAGCGCACCGCTGCCGTCATCGCGCGCAATATTGAGGCGCTGGGTCTGACCGGCGCGACCCTGCGCCGGGGCGCGGTGGCGGCCGTCTTGGCCGGCGGGACTCCCGCTCCGGTGGACCTGGTGCTGGCCGACCCGCCCTACGACGTCGAGGCAGCCGAGATTGAGTTGGTTTTGGCGGCTTTGACCACCCACGGCTGGGCGCGCGAGGGAACCGTCGCCGTAGTGGAGCGTGCGGCCCCCAGCGCGCCGCTGACCTGGCCGTCCAGCTGGTGCGTATGGCCCCAGCGAGTTTACGGCGACACCCGTTTGGAGCTGGGCGAACGGGTGTGAGCCACCGTGTACCGTCATCGGTCATGACCGCCGGCGACGATGCAGAGCGGTGCGATGAGGAGGAGCGGCGGGTATGAGCGGCGCGGTTTGTCCGGGGTCGTTTGACCCGGTGACGTTGGGCCATATCGATGTCTTCGAACGCGCGTCGGCCCAGTTCGACGAGGTGGTGGTGGCGATCCTGATCAACCCCGCCAAAAAGGGCATGTTCGACCTCGACGAGCGGATCGCGATGATCGAGGAGTCGACGACGCATCTGCCTAACTTGCGGGTGGAGGCCGGACAAGGTCTGGTGGTCGACTTCGTCACGTCCCGCGGGATGACCGCGATCGTGAAGGGTCTGCGCACCGACACCGACTTCGAATTCGAGCTGCAGATGGCGCAGATGAACAAGCACATCGCCGGTGTCGACACCTTCTTTGTGGCAACCGCACCGGAGTATTCGTTCGTGTCGTCGTCGTTGGCCAAAGAGGTCGCGCTACTGGGCGGTGATGTGTCGAAGCTGCTGCCCGAGGCGGTGAATCGCAGACTTCGAGAGAAGTTATCTGGCGGCGGTTAATTCGGTTCTGCTGCGTGCCTACGGTTCGTCATCGTCTTCCTCCGCCAGAAGTTTTTCGGGATGGTGGTAGGTGTTTGTTCGCGGCTGGCCGTGATCTAGGTGCGCCGGCGGAATCCATTCGGTGTCGCCGTTGGTGCGTTTGCGGGCGATCCAGCCCTTTTCGACGAGTTTGTGGTTGGGTGGGCAGGTCAGGGTGAGTTGGTTGATGTCGGTGGTGTGGGTGCTGGCCCAGTTTTCGACGTGGTGGACTTCGCACCAGTAGCCGGGGACGGTGCAGCCGGGGTGGGTGCAGCCACGATCCTTGGCGTAGAGGACTATTCGTTGGCCGGGTGAGGCCAGGCGTTTGGTGTGATACAGCGCAATGGCTTTGGCGTTGTCGAAGATGGCCAGGTAGTGGTGGGCGTGGCGGGCCATGCGGATCACGTCGGACATGGGCAGTCGGGCGCCTCCGCCGGTGATCGCCGTGCCGGACGCCGATTCCAGCTCCTTGAGCGTTGTGGACACGATGATGGTGGCGGGTAGCCCGTTGTGCTGACCCAGTTTTCCCGAAGCCAGAACCGCGCGCAGGGCCGCGTTGAGTCCATCGTGGTTGCGCTGGGACGGACTTCGGGTGTCGCGCCGCGCGGTGTCATCATCCGCTGCGCCGTCGGCGACGGGTATGTCGTCTTCGGGGTTGCACATGCCAGGAGTGGCTGTTTTGGCCAGCACGGCATCCAGGGTGGCGCGGGCTTCGGGGGTCAGCCAGCCGCGTAGCGGGGACATCCCGTCGGGGCCCTGGTTGCCCAGGGTCAGTCCGCGCCGGCGGGCGCGGTCCTCGTCGGTGTAGTCACCGTCGGGGTTGAGGCAGTCGGTGAGCCGGTCGGCCAGTTTTGACACCTGGTCGGGGCGATACTGAGTGGCCAGCTTGGCCAGATGGGTTTCGGCCTTCTCACGCGTCTCGATGTCGACACTGCACGGCAGACGGTGCACAAAGCTGCGGATGACCTGCACGTGGGCACCTCCGATCCGCCCGGTGTACTGGGCCTGGGCGGTCGCGGTCAACAGCGGGTCTAATGGCTCCCCGGTGATGGCCCGCCGCGGGCCTAAATCGGCTGCCTCGGCCACCCGCCGGTTGGCTTCGGCGCGGGTGATGTGTAGCCGCTCTGCCAACGCCGCGGGAAGCCTGCTGCCCAGCTCCGTGTTGTCGGCCTGCTCGGCGAGCTGATTGATCAACTCGTGGCCCGGAACCGGCAGCCGTCGCGCCTCCTGCTCAAGTCGCTCGAGCAACCCCAACCGCTCGGGAGTGGTCAACACATCGAACGACAACTCGCAGACACGCGACACCACGGTATGCAGCGCGTCGAATACCTCGACGATGTGCTCCCGGCTACTCGAACGCATGTTCGAATTATATGTTGACTCGCCGACGGTCGCAGAAAGTTATCCACAGGTTAAAGCTGCTGTGGTTCAAGTGAGCCAACGCCATCAGTGCCCGTGACGGCTGTGATCGTGCTGATCAGGTTCCGCGTCGGGTGGGCCGCCCATCATGCGAAGCATCGGCATTCCCCCCGAGGTGACGAACCGGACGACCAGCGTTGCCGCGACGACAAGAAAAATGACGTTGAGCCAGGTGGTGTAGTTCCACGAGATCCCGGCCTGCATGACCGTGGCGCTGCGCTGGGCTGGAATGAGATTCGCTGTACCGAAAAGCAGTTCCACAAGGTACCCAGCGGCGACCATCGCGACGTAGAAGGTGCCGAGCAGGGTGAGCATCATCCTGGTGCCGTAGTACTTGCGGTAAATATTCAAGATCGGCAGGATCAGCAGGTCGGCGAATATGAACGCGATGACACCGCCGAAGCTGATGCCACCGTTCCAAAGAACTGCGGCCAGTGGCACATTGCCGATCGAGCAGACGAAGGACACGATCGCGACTATGGGCCCGGCGATCGGTCCCCATAGCGCCGCCAAGCCTGGATGGTCGGCCAAAAAGAAGTTCTGCCAAAATGTTTCGGGCACCCACGCCGCGATGGCACCTGCGATCAACAGGCCCAGAACGAGGTCGCGCAGGATCGCCAACCACTCCATGACGAACACGTGCGAGACGGAGGTAAAGCCCTCCGTTGAAAAGAGCCGCGGCCAAAACGACCCTTCCCCTTTGATGGACATGTCCATGGCGGCATGGCCTTCCATCGAGCCGGCCAGTCCTCGGTCGGACTGCTCGCGAGCGGCATCGATGAGGTGGGAACGCACGAAGAGCCGGAACAGGACTGCCAGTACGACGATCATCAGCGGGCCGCCGACGAACTCCGCGGCGGTGAACTGCCAGCCCATCAGCAGAGCCAGGATGATGCCCAACTCCACCACGAGATTGGTGGAACCGATCTCGAATGCCATGGCAGCGGTGAAGTTGGCGCCTTTGCGGAATAGCGATCGGGCCAAAGCCACCGCTGCATATGAGCATGACGACGAAGCCGCTCCCAGGCCTGCGGCAACCGCCAGGGTGCGGGGCCGGTCGTCGCCCATCAGGGCCACGATTGTCGAGCGACGCACTACGGCCTGTACTACCGCCGAT
>JBEKNM010000068.1:0-12791 GCA_049522835.1 Mycobacterium sp. | reverse complement strand
CGAGCATTGAGGCCATGGTGAAGGCGAACACCAGACCCGCGGCCGTCACCACGCCGCCGGTGCCGGCCATTGATCGGATAATCCCCGTCTTGAGCCCGGCGTGGATCTCTTCTTTGAATCGAGAGACCAGCAGCAGGTTGTAGTCGGATCCGACGGCCAACAGGATGATGACCGACAGCGCCGCCACGATCCAGTGGATTTTGATGCCGAACAGATCCTGCCAAATGAGCACGGACAGGCCGAATGACGCAGCGATCGAACTGGCCGCGGTGCCGACGATGACCAGTGCGGCAACCGCGCTTCGGGTGAGCAGCAGCATGATCATGAAGATCAGCGTCAGGGCTGCTAACACCGCGATCATGAGATCGTACTTCTCGCCGTCGGCCATGTCTTTGAAGGTCGCGGCGGTTCCGCCGAGATACACCTTGGCATCCGAGAGAGACGATTGTTTCAGCCCCTCCTGCGCGGCAGTTCGTTCCGCGTCGACGCGGGAAATTCCCTCCGGCGTCATCGGATCGCCCTGGTGAGTGATGAAGAAGCGCGCGGACTTACCGTCAGGCGACAAGAACATCCTCAGGCCCGTTTGGAAGTCCGGGTTTTGGAACGCTTCCGGCGGAAGGTAGAACATGTCGTCGTTTTTGGAGTTGTCGAAACTCTGGCCCATGACGATCGCGGTATCGCTCATGGCCTCCATCTGGTTGATCATCGCCGAGAACGTCTGGTACATCGTCAGTGTGAGGCCGTGAGTGATCTTCAGCGTGTTGATCATCGTCGGCAGCAACGCCAGCATCTCGTGTGTGGCCGCTGCGGTGCGGGTGATGTCGTCGGTGAGAGTGTGGAACTGCGCGGCAAGCTGGTCGAACCCGTCCAACGTGTCGAATATGGACCGCAATGACCAGCAGACGGGAACATCGAAACAGTGCTTATCCCAATAGAAGTAGGCTCTGATCGGCCTGTAGAAATCGTCGAAATCCGCGAGGTGGTTCCGAATTTGATCGGTGATGTCCCTGGTCTCCGCCGTAGTCTTTGCGCTGTCGTCAGCGGCACTGGCAAGATCTTGCGTCACTTTGTACATCTGCTCAGTGGTTGCGATCATGACCTGCATTTCGTCGGCCATCCTGAGGATGTCTTTCATTCTGTCCTTCAGAAAGTCCATATTCTGCATGGTCGTCTGACTTTGTATGCTGTTCTGGAACGGTATCGAGCTGTGTTGAATCGGAATGCCCAGTGGCCTGGTGATGTCCTGGATCATGGCGATGCCAACCGTGCGGATGACGTTCTTGGCCACCTTGTCCAAAACGAGCATGTCCGCCGGGTTTCGCATGTCGTGCTCGGATTCGATCATCAGCATGTCCGGGTTCATCCGGGCTTGCGAGAAGTGCCGGTCCGCCGCTGCTTGCCCGAGATTGGACGGGGCTGAGGTCGGCAAATAGTAGCGGTCGTTGTAGCTCGTTTTGAAGGTCGGCAGGGCGACCATGCCGATGAGTACGACGGCCGCGCTCACGGCCAAAATCGGTGCGGGCCAACGCACCACCGCGGTGCCAACCCGTCGCCACAAGTGGCTCCTGCGGGACCGCTTGCGTTCGAAACGACCGAACTTACTACCGAGAAAAACAACAGCCGGACCCAGCGTGAGGCCGGCCAGCACGACTACCAGCATTCCGATCGCGACGGGTGCGCCCATGGTGTTGAACCAGGGCAACCGGGTGAAGCTCAGACAGTACGTCGCCCCGGCAATGGTCAGGCCTGACCCCAGGACGACGGGGGCCACGCTACGAAACGTGGTGTAGTACGCCGTTTCCGGGTCTTCGCCGGCCTCACGTGCCTCTTGATATCGGCCGATCAGGAAGATCCCATAGTCGGTTCCGGCCGCGATGGCCAGCATCGTGAGGATATTCGCGGCGAACGTGGTGAGCCCGAATACGTTGTTGTAGCCGAGGACGGCTACGATCCCTCGCGCCGACGACAACGCGATAAAGGTCATGAACAGCTGGATGAGTGTGGTGGCGATGGAGCGGTAGACCAGAAGCAACATGATCGCGATGGCGCCCAAAGTGAACAGCGTGATCTTGGCCAGGCTCGCGTTACCGATGACGTGCATGTCGTCGCTGAGTGCCGCGGGGCCGGTGACGTAGGCCTTCAACCCGGGCGGTGGCGGGTTTCGGTCGATCACCTTGCGGACGGCTTCCACGGAATCGTTCGCCAGAGTCGTTCCTTGGTTCCCGGCGAGGTTCAACATCACGTAAGAGGCTTTGGCGTCAGCGCTCTGTGCTCCCGCGGCTGTTAGCCGGTCTCCCCAGAAGTCCTGGATGTGCTGGATGTGCTTGGGATCCTGCCGCAGTTGCCCAATGATGCTGTTGTAGTACTGGTGCGCGTCGTCGCCGAGGGGTTGCTGGCCTTCCAGCACGATCATGACGGTGCTGTTGGAATCGAATTCATGGAAGTTATGACCCAGACGCATCATCGCCTTCATCGATGGGGCGTCCAACGGGGTCATCGGTGCCGAGTGCGCTTCGCTGACGACTTCGAGTCGCGGAACGAGGACGTTCACCAGGATCGTCACCACCACCCAGCCCAGGATGATCGGCACAGCGAGGATCCGGATGGTGTGTGGGATGTAGGGGCGATGGCCGCGCCCGGTGCCTTGGGCGCTCTGCGTATCGATCGGCCCGGTGGCCTCGGCGTCTTCTTCGGTGCTCGCGTGACTCCTGTGGTTGAGGTCGCTCATGCGGACTTCACCAGGCAGAAGGTTTGGGCATTGTGGCCATCGGAGTGTTGCTGTTCTCGGACGACACCGTCGACGAGGATACGGCAGCCGATTTGATCGCCGTCGGATTGGGCCATGATGTTGGCGCTAACCGCGGGCAGTGTCGTCGAGATGGTGGTCTGCCACGGCAGCGGGGCCCCGTTCACCTGATGCGTGTTGGCGTCGGCGTCCCAGTAGTTGATGTTGGCGGTGGTTCCGGGCGGGCCAGTGATCTCGTAGAGGACGATCTTCGGGTTGAACTGCACGATCTCGATCCCGCCGCCGGCACCGGCATTGAGGTCCTGAGAGCCGAAGATCTTGTGCAGCCGCGTCACGCCCAGCGCCGAGACACTGAGGACAACTATTAGGACCAGCGGTATCCACGCTCGCTTGACCACGCGGGTAATGGGTATCGCCCTCACCTGACCGCCTTCCCTTCATCGGCTCAGGTCGCAACGCCCACTCGGGAGGCTTGCTTCCATCGCCATCCACAACGATGTCGGGCAGAAACCTTTGCTCGGCTAAGTACACTAAACCTTAGTGCACGGCAGCGTTCCTCCGGGTAGTTTCGGCGTGGCAAACGCCATAGACCTAGCGCGCCACCCTGCCGGTGACCGGGGGAAGATCTGCAAGCGTCACGATCCCGGGCTCGGCGGCCACCACGGCCGGGACTGCGTTGGTAACCGGCATTGCGGTGTAGATCATGCCAAGACCCATGAACCCGGGCTCGGTCCAGTCTTTCGGCGGCAGACAGTGCAGCACGGTGCGCATGTTCGGCACGCCGAACACCTGAATGACGTGGCCGTGCTCGAGCGGCTTGGGCGGGACAACGTGACTGCCCATGGTCCAGTTGAATCCGACGCTGACGACGTTGCGATCGCCTTCCCAGCCGCGGTGGAAGCCGTAGACACCGCCGACCGTTCCTGCGGGGATCTGCATGAAGCCCAGATCAGAGTCGGCGGTGGCCGCAGTAAAGGTGACGTCGAAGGTCATTTTGTCCAGCTTCGCCCCGACCGCATCGGCCATCATCGCGGCCGACTCCGCGAAGACCTCGCTTTCCCTTCGTACGTTCTCCGCCAGCCCCGGAGCGTCGGGATCTTGGGAGAACCCCATCGCCGTCTGAGTCTCCGCGGATTCGTAGGTCGAGCAGTCCACCGACTCGGTGATCCGGATCTCGTCGACGCGCTCGCAGGACGCGCTGAGCACCATGCCGACCATGTTCGTCATCCCGGGGTGCGCGCCGCTGCCGAAGATCGTCGAACCGCCGCGCTTGCAAGCGTCGACGATGCGTTCGCGGTCCGCAGGCGTCTGCTTCCCACCGGTGATCCAGGCCGCGCTGGAGCACACGTTGACGCCCGACTCCAGCAAACGCACCAGTTCGTCGATATCCGGCCACAACGGGTTATAGCAACACGCGTCGGCGCCCAGCGCGAGCAACGCCTCGATGTCGTTGGTCGCGTGCACCCCTGTCGGCTTCGGCCAGCCCGCCAGTTCGGCGGCATCGACGCCTACCTTGTCCGGCCCGTGCGCGTACACCCCGACGAGCTCCATGTCGGGTCGGCCGATGATGGCGTGCAGCGATCGCCGCCCGATGTTGCCGGTTGTCCACTGGATCACGCGCAGTGAACGCTCCGGGCTGGTTGTGCTCATGGGGGCACTTTATCCGCTGCGCCGAAGTTGCCGTGAGGGCTGTGATCCGGGCGCCGAGCACGACCATGACGGCAATCGTGGATGCAACCAGTCAGTCGCTGATATCGAATCCGGTGACCTTCGTGGGGCGGACCCGCACTGCCAATTCACCGGGAACCGCGTTGCGGCGGCCGAACTAGTCGGCGCGGTCGGCGCCCATGTACCGCGCGCCGGTGCGGGTCGCGATATTCAGCACGCTAAAGCCTGGCCAGGTCGTATTCGGCGATGTGGTCAATCAGGACCTGCAGGTGATCCTGCGAGGAACCCAGGGTGTGCTCGATCGCGGTAAGCCGGGCCGCATAGTGGCCGACCGGGTACTCCGCGGTCATGCCGATGCCGCCGTGCAACTGGATCGACTCCTGCGCGATGTGTCGGCCCGACCGGCCGATCTGCAACTTGGCCCGCGACGCGATCACCGGGTCGAGGTTGCCGTCGGCGATCGACATCGCTGCGTAGAGGCTCATGCTGCGGGCCATCTCCAGCGAGACGTACATGTCGGCGGCACGTTGGGTGAGCGCCTGGAACTTGTTGAGCGTGACGCCGAACTGCTTGCGGGTCTTGAGGTAATCGGTGGTCAGGCGAAGAGCTTCCTCCATCACGCCGACCGCCTCGCAGCACAACGCCGACTGGATGCGGATGATGGCGTCGCGGATGGCGCGCGAGGCGTCGACCGCATCACCCAAGGGTTCGGCGGGCGTTCGGTCCAGGTCGATCTGTGCGCCGCGCTGTCCGTCGAATGTCGGGTAGCCATGGCGATGCACGGTGTCACCGTCCACCAAGAACAAGCCGGTGCCGCCGCCCGGCAATGCGGCGCTGACCACCAGGGTGTCGGCGCTGTCACCGGCCAGTACCGGGTTCTTCTGCCCACTCAGTGTCCACGAATCGCCTTGCTGCTCAGCGCGAGTGGAGACATCAGCGGTCGGCTTGCGGTGGCCGGCCTCCAGGTGAGCAAAAGCCAACAGCCGTTGGCCGGCCGCGACGTCGTCCAGTAGCTGCTTCTGCTCTTCGCTGCCCAGCTCGGCGATCAGCGCACCGGGTGCAAGTGCGGCGTGCACGACGGGTTCGGGCGCCAACCGCCGTCCGATCTCGGTGAGCACGACCATGATCTCGATCTGGCCCGCCTCGTCCGGGTCGAACCCGAGGCCGAGAATCCCGGTGTCGGCGAGCTGAGTCCAGACCTCGCGGCTAAACCCCAGATCGGTGTCGATGACCTTGTTGCGACTCTCCGGATCATAGGTGCGCGACAGTAGGTCGCGGGTGGTGTCGCGGAGCAGGACCTGCTCGTCGCTCAGCTGAAAGTCCATGGCTGCCTCACAATCCGAGAATGGTGGACGCGATGATGTTGCGCTGCACTTCGCTGCTGCCGCCGTAGATCGACGTCTTGCGGTAGTTGAGGTAGCGCGGGGCGCTGCTTTGTGCCCAGGCCGGAGACGCAATGTCGTCACCGTCCACCGGCAGCGCGTCGGGTCCGGCCACCTCGACCAGCAGCTCGGTGGCCACCTGCTGCAACTGGCTGCCGCGCATCTTGAGCACCGACGACGCCGGGTTGGGCTGACCGTCCGCGGAGTCCGTCACCACCCGCGCCTGGGTGAGTTCCAGTGCCAGCAGCTCATTTTCGGCCTCCGCCAGTCGCGCCGCGAAAAGCGGATCGTCAAGCACTCCGGTTGCTTCGGCGTGTTTTTTCACCTCGGCGAGACGCACCTTGGTCCGGCCTACCCCGGCGATGCCGGTGCGCTCGTTGCCCAGCAGGAATTTCGCGTACGTCCAGCCCTGGTTCTCTTGTCCGACAAGCTGGTCGGCGGGTACTCGCACGTCGGAGAAGAACACCTCGTTGACTTCCTGGCCGCCGTCGATCGTCGTGATCGGCCGCAAGGTGATGCCCGGCGTCGCCATGTCGATGAGCAGAAACGAGATACCTGCCTGGCGCTTGGGTGCCTTGGGGTCGGTGCGCACCAGGCAGAAGATCCAATCCGCGTACTGGCCCAGTGTGGTCCAGGTTTTCTGCCCGTTCACGACGTAGCTGTCGCCGTCCCGCACCGCTGCGGTGCGCAGCGAGGCCAGGTCCGAGCCGGCTTCCGGCTCGGAGAACCCCTGGCACCACCAGATGTCGATGCTGGCCGTAGGCGGCAAGAAGCGTTGCTTGATCTCCTGGGATCCGAATTCGGCGATCACCGGGCCGACCATCTTGGCGTTGAAGTTCAGCGGCTCCGGAACGGATGCCAATTGCATCTCGTCGGCCCATATCTGGTGCTGGGTGGGCGTCCAGTCCTTGCCACCCCATTCGACCGGCCAGTTCGGTACCGCAAGCCCGTGCTCGTTGAGGATCTTGTGACTGGCGACGATCTGGTCGCGGCTCAGCGACAAGCCCTGGCGTACTCGCTCACGCAACTCTTCTGGGATCTGCGTGGTGTAAAAGGTGCGAAGCTCGTCCCGGAACTCGGCTTCCTCTGTTGTGAGCGCCAGTTGCATGGCAGCCTCCTCGGTCTGGGGTCGTCGTCTTTCGCTGTCGTCCGCTTCCTGGTTCCATCTTGACCCATCCCATGCGGCGCATGTGCACAGCCTCGGGTTAATCCACAGCCGTGCGTCGTGACGGCGCTGGGCGCGGCCGTTGTGGCGGTCACCGCGCCTACGGTCAGCGCATGCAAACAGAACTTCCCGCCGAACGACTGCATCGGCGACTTGCTGCGGAACCTGATACCCCGGATACCCCAGCCCACGACGATAGCTCGGATTTGGAGCTCGACGAGGACGAAACAGAGGGCGATCAGAACTCGTTGGTGCCGCGGTGGCTGCCGGATGCGTCCCATCGCGGCGGCTGGGTGGGCAGGGTGCGCGCCGACCCGGGCCGCGCCGGTGCCATCGCGTTAGCGATCGTGGCAACTCTCGCCGTACTGATCGCGGTATTCACTTTGCTGCGTGACCGGCCGCCACCGGTGATGTCGGCCAAGCTCCCTCCGGTAGAACGCGTTTCAGGAACTTCGGGACCCAGCCCCAGATCGTCGGCCAGTCCAGGCCAGCCTGCCGATCCGGACCGGCCGGTGGTGGTCAGCGTGGTCGGCCTGGTGCACACCCCCGGACTGGTCACCCTGGCCCCGGGGGCTCGGATCGCTGATGCCTTGCAGGCCGCCGGTGGTGCAGTGGACGGCGCCGACACCATCGGATTGAACATGGCGCGCCCGGTCGGCGACGGCGAGCAGATCGTGGTCGGGCTGGCTCCGCCATCCGGGCAGCCGAGGGCACTCGGCAGCTCGGTGGCCTCCGGCCCGGCCCCGGGGCCGGTGTCGGCACCGGTATCCGGGTCGGGCAAGCCAAACGCGGGTGATGTGGTCAACCTCAACACCGCGACCACCGAGCAGCTGGACGCGCTGCCCGGGGTCGGGCCGGTCACCGCAGCGGCGATCGTGGCGTGGCGGCAGGCAAACGGGAAATTCAGCAGTGTCGATCAGCTCGCCGACGTCGACGGCATCGGCCCGGCGCGGCTGGACAAACTGCGCGCCCTGGTCCGTATCTGACACCGGTGCGCCACCCCGGCGTCGGTGAATCGGTGCCGACGCGCGTCGATGTGCGGCTGATCCCGGCCGCGCTGACCAGTTGGGTAGTGACCGCTGCCGGGATCGCGTGGCCGGTTGGCCGAGTGTTGGCGTCGTGCTGCGTGGTGCTCGTCGCCGTCTCGGTTGCGCTCTTGTGTTACGCGGCGTGCCGGCCTTGCCGCGCTTCGCGGCTACAGGTGATCAGCGCCGGCCTGTTGGGGATCGGTGTGGTGGGCGTGGGGTTCGGGCTCGCCGTCACACTGCGCTCCGACGCGGTGGCTCGCCACCCGATCAGTGCGGCGTTCGGAACGGCCGCGCCGGTGACGGTCACCCCCGGCGAAAGCGCGCAGTCATTGGGCCGGGGGCGGCTGATGTTCCGGGCGACGCTGCAACGGCTGGGTGCTGACGAGATGTCTGGCCGGGTAGTCGTTTTCGGGCAGGCGTCAGACTTCGGTGCGGTGATGGCGGGGCAGCCGGTGCGGTTCACCGCGCGCATCGCTCGTCCGACGCGCCATGACCTGACGGTCGCCGTGCTCAATGCGACGGGCCGGCCAACCATGGGCCGGGCCGGCGTGGCGCAGCGGCTGGCTCACACGGTCCGGAGTCGGTTCGCCGCCGCTGCCCAGGAGGTATTGCCTGCACAGCAGGCCGCGATGCTGCCCGCCCTGGTGCTCGGCGATACCTCGGCCGTCACCGCCGAGACAGGCCGCGAATTTCGCGCGGCGGGCATGACCCACCTGACGGCGGTATCGGGGGCCAACGTCACGATCGTGTGCGCGGCTGTGTTGTTCTCGGCCCGCATCATCGGTCTGCGCGCCGCCGTGGTGCTCGCCGCAGTGGCACTGGTGGCTTTCGTCATCGTGGTGCAGCCAACGGCCAGTGTGTTGCGGGCGGCCGTGATGGGCGCCATCGCCTTGGCCGGGATGCTGTCGTCGCGTCGGCGGCAAGCGATACCGGCTTTGTCCGCCTCGGTACTGGTGCTCCTGGCCGTTGCTCCTCATCTGGCTGTCGACGTGGGCTTCGCGCTGTCCGTGCTGGCGACGGCCGCGCTGGTGGTGGTCGCACCGGTCTGGTCGCGGCGCCTGGTCGCCAGAGGCTGTCCCAAGCCGCTGGCCGATGCGCTCACGGTCGCATGCGCCGCGCATGTGGTGACCGCACCGTTGGTCGCGGGTATCTCGGGCCGGGTCAGTCTGGTGGCCGCGGTCGCCAATCTCGTGGTGGCCGCCGTGATTGCACCGATCACTGTGCTCGGCAGTGCAGCGGCGGTGTTGTGCATGTTGTGGCCGGCCGGTGCCCAGCTACTGATCCGTTTCACCGGGCCCGAGCTGTGGTGGGTGTTGACTGTGGCGCACTGGGGTGCCGGTGTGCCCGGGGCCAGCGCGCCCGTTCCGGCGGGTATTCCAGGAGTGCTGGTCGTCGGCGGCGCGACTGCGCTGGTGTTTGTGCTGTGGCGATGGCGGTGGTCTCGCGCGGCGATGAGATTGACCGCGATGGCCGGCGGCTGTTGCCTTCTGGCCTGGTCGCTGTCTGGACTCGTCGGCCCTTCGTGACACCATCGTGGGGTGAGCGAGGTTTCGCTGTTGCACCTGGTCCTGGGCGACGAGGAATTGCTGATCGAGCGGGCCGTGGCGGAGGTGCTGCGGTCGGCGCGCAAGCGGGCGGGCGCCGTTCTGGGCGGCATCTCGAGCGTGCAGGACGTCCCGGTCAGCCGAATGCGCGCCGGCGATGTCGATACGTACGAGCTCGCCGAACTGCTGAGCCCGTCACTGTTCGCCGACGAGCGGATCGTGGTGCTGGAGGCCGCCGCCGAAGCGGGCAAGGACGCCGCGGCGCTGATCGCTTCGGCCGCCGCCGACATCCCACCGGGCACGGTGCTGGTGGTGGTGCACTCGGGCGGCGGGCGAGCCAAAGCGCTGGCCAACGAGCTGCAGTCGCTTGGCGCGAAGGTGCATCCTTGCGCGCGGATCACCAAGGCCGGCGAACGCGCCGACTTCATCCGCAAGGAATTTCGTTCGCTGCGGGTCAAGGTCGACGAGGAGACGGTAACGGCCCTGCTAGACGCCGTCGGCTCGGACGTGCGCGAGCTCGCCTCCGCCTGCTCGCAGTTGGTCGCTGACACCGCAGGTGACGTCGATGCCGACGCGGTGCGGCGCTATCACAGCGGCAAAGCCGAAGTGAAGGGTTTCGACATCGCCGACAAGGCTGTGGCCGGCGATGTCGGAGGAGCCGCGGAGGCGCTGCGGTGGGCGATGATGCGCGGCGAGCCGCTCGTGGTGCTGGCCGATGCACTGGCCGAAGCCGTGCATACCATTGGCCGGGTGGGGCCGCTGTCCGGCGACCCCTACCGGCTGGCGGCGCAGCTAGGTATGCCGCCCTGGCGGGTGCAGAAGGCCCAGAAACAGGCCCGGCGCTGGTCGCTTGAAACGGTGGCAATCGCGATGAAAGTGGTGGCGGTGCTCAACGCCAACGTCAAGGGGGCGGTCGCGGACTCCGAATACGCGCTTGAATCGGCGGTCAGGACGGTTGCCGAGCTGGTGGCCGACGACCGGGGTCTTTAAAGAACGTGCGCGTCGCGCTGCTTGCGCCCGAAAGGGCAGGCGCAGAGCCTATTGAAGTTTATTGAGGGTCCGCGCCAGCGCCGACTTCTTATTGGCGGCCTGGTTCTTGTGGATTACGCCCTTGCCGGCCGCCTTGTCCAGTTTGCGGTTGGTGGACACTAACAGCTCGGCGGCCTTCTCCTTGTCGCCCTCGTGGGCGGCGGCGCGGAACGCGCGGACGGCGGTGCGAAGCGAGGACTTCACCGCCTTGTTGCGCAGTCGGCTACGCTCATTGGTAAGAATGCGCTTCTGCTGCGACTTGATATTGGCCACGCGCGTTAGTTCCTATTCCTAAGTTCGATCCGGCGGATTGCTTCGGGACTCGATCACCCGACAGCGACTGCCCAGGTTATCAGTCGGTTACGTTTTCCCCCAAAAGGGGAACCGGTGGCCTGCAAGAACGTCAATTTGAGGCAGCATCTGAAAAGTGAGTCTTCCGAATCAGCATGCGGAGACCAGGCGGGGGTCGCGCGCTGCGCGTCCGGACGCGCGGTCTGAGCGTATCTTCGGCGGCTACAGCACGTCGGACGCCTGTTACTCGATGGCCTTCGATGAGATGTTCGATGTGCAGGGCAACGTCCGCGGCCCGTACAAGGGCATCTACGCGGAGCTGGCGCCATCGGACGCCTCAGATCTCAAAGCCCGCGCCGACGCACTGGGTCGGGCGTTCATCGACCAGGGCATCACGTTTTCGCTGTCCGGTCAGGAGCGGCCATTCCCGCTCGATCTCGTGCCCCGGGTTATCTCGACCGCCGAGTGGAGCCGGCTGGAGCGTGGCATCACCCAGCGCGTCAAAGCCCTCGAGATGTACCTGGACGACATCTACGGCGACCAGGAGATCCTGAATGACGGCGTCATTCCGCGCCGCTTGATAACTTCCTGCGAGCACTTCCACCGCCAGGCTGTCGGCATCGTGCCGCCCAATGGCGTGCGAATCCACGTCGCCGGTATCGATCTGATCCGCGATGAGCGCGGCAACTTCCGGGTTCTCGAGGACAACCTGCGCTCGCCCTCCGGCGTGTCGTATGTCATGGAGAACCGGCGCACCATGGCGCGGGTTTTCCCGAACCTGTTCGCCACCCATCGGGTGCGTGCCGTTGACGACTATTCCTCACACCTGCTGCGGGCGCTGCGCAACTCCGCGGCCACCAACGAGGCCGACCCCACCGTGGTGGTCCTGACCCCCGGTGTGGCGAACGCGGCCTATTTCGAGCATTCGCTGCTGGCCCGTCAGATGGGCGTCGAGCTCGTCGAAGGCCGCGACATGTTCTGCCGCGACAACCAGGTCTACATGCGCACCACGGAGGGGGAGCGGCAAGTCGACGTCATTTATCGGCGCATCGACGACACGTTCCTGGACCCGCTGCAGTTCCGTGCCGACTCGGTGCTGGGGGTGGCCGGTTTGGTCAACGCCGCCCGCGCCGGCAACGTCGTCATCTCCAGTGCGATCGGCAACGGCGTCGGCGATGACAAGCTGGTCTACACCTATGTACCGACGATGATCGAGTACTACTTAGGCGAAAAGCCGCTGCTGGCCAACGTGGACACCTTCCGGTGCTGGCTGGATGATGAACGCGAAGAAGTGCTCGACCGGATTGACGAACTGGTCCTCAAGCCGGTCGAGGGGTCCGGTGGTTACGGCATCGTGTTCGGTCCGGAAGTCTCCGACAAGGAGCTGGCCGTCATGAGCAAAAAGATTCGCGACGATCCCCGCAGCTGGATTGCGCAGCCGATGATGGAACTGTCGACGGTGCCGACTCAAATCGGCAACACGCTGGCGCCCCGCTACGTCGACCTGCGGCCGTTTGCAGTCAATGACGGCAATGACGTCTGGGTGCTGCCTGGCGGGCTGACCCGGGTGGCCCTGGTCGAGGGTTCGCGGGTGGTCAACTCCAGCCAGGGCGGTGGCTCCAAGGACACCTGGGTACTGGCACCGCGCGCCGCGGCTGTCGCCCGTGAGCTGGGTGCTGCCGAGGTGGTGCGGTCGCTGCCGAAGTCCAGGGCAGACCCGGTGGTCGACGGTTCGTCGCCGCGGACGCAACAACGGCTGCTGCA
Source organism: Mycobacterium sp. (assembly GCA_049522835.1). GTDB lineage: Bacteria > Actinomycetota > Actinomycetes > Mycobacteriales > Mycobacteriaceae > Mycobacterium. The sequence goes on along the minus strand of JBEKNM010000068.1, from coordinate 174 downwards.
GGCCGAACAGCCGCAGGACGAGCAGACCCAGCAAGAGCAGCAGCAACAACAGCAGGTGATGCACTGATGCTCGCGCGTAACGCAGAAGCGCTCTATTGGATCGGTCGCTATGTCGAGCGCGCCGACGACACCGCGCGAATCCTGGACGTCGCTGTACACCAATTGCTCGAGGAC
>JBEKNM010000067.1:0-13165 GCA_049522835.1 Mycobacterium sp. | reverse complement strand
CTAAGCCTTACCGCTGGTGACTAGGGTGATTGCCCGTGACCACCGAACCGGGTTACCAACCCCCCTCCGTCCCATCCGTCCAGGTCGCCACATCGCTGCCGAAACGTGGTGTGGATTCTTCGGTATTGATCGTGCCGGTCGTCTCGACCGGCGATGACGACCGGCCGGGCGCGGTGGTTGCCGCGGCCGAGCCGTTCCTGACCGCCGATGCGGTCGCCGAAATCGAGGCCGGACTGCGGGCACTGGAAGCCACAGGCGGTAGTGAACAGGTGCACCGACTGGTGGTGCCGTCGCTGCCGGTGGGCAGCGTGCTCACGATCGGCCTGGGCAAGCCGCGGTCGGAGTGGCCGGCGGACACGATCCGCCGCGCCGCCGGTGTGGCGGCGCGGACGCTGGGCAGCCCCGAGGTGGTGCTCACCACGCTGGCTGAGTTACCCGGTGAAGACGTCTGCTCCGCCGCCGTCGAGGGGCTGATCCTGGGCAGCTACCGGTTCACCGCCTTCCGCAGCGACAAGACCGCTCCGAAAGACAATGGGCTGCGCAAGATCACCGTGCTCGCCAGCGCAAAGGACGCCAAGAAACACAGCGCGCACGGCGCTGCCGTCGCGACCGCGGTCGCCACCGCCCGTGACTTTGTCAACACCCCGCCGAGCCACCTCTTCCCCGCCGAATTCGCCAAGCGCGCAAAGGCTTTGGGCGAGTCCGTCGGCCTTGAAGTTGAGGTGCTCGACGACAAGGCGCTGCAGAAGGCGGGCTACGGCGGAGTGATCGGCGTCGGCCAGGGCTCATCGCGGCCGCCGCGGCTGGTGCGACTGATCCACCGGGGTTCGCGGCTGGCCAAAACCAAGAAGGGCAAGCAGGCAAAGCGAGTGGCTCTGGTCGGTAAGGGCATCACTTTCGACACCGGCGGCATCTCGATCAAGCCGGCGGCGTCAATGCACTACATGACCTCGGACATGGGTGGAGCCGCGGCGGTCATCGCGACCGTCACACTGGCCGCGCAGCTCGAGCTGCCGATCGACGTGATCGCCACGGTGCCGATGGCCGAGAACATGCCGTCGGCCACAGCACAGCGCCCAGGCGACGTGCTGACCCAGTACGGCGGAACCACGGTCGAGGTACTCAACACCGACGCCGAGGGCCGGCTCATCCTGGCCGACGCCATCGTCCGGGCGTGCGAGGACAACCCGGACTACCTGATCGAGACGTCCACGCTGACCGGTGCACAGACGGTGGCGCTGGGCTCCCGCATACCCGGTGTGATGGGCAGCGACGAGTTCCGGGACCGAGTCGCCGCGATCTCGCAACAGGTGGGTGAGAACGGCTGGCCCATGCCGCTGCCCGACGAACTCAAGGACGATTTGAAGTCCACGGTGGCAGACCTGGCCAATGTCAGCGGGCAGCGCTACGCGGGCATGCTGGTGGCCGGGGTGTTCCTGCGCGAGTTCGTCGCCGACGGGGTGGCTTGGACGCACATCGACGTGGCCGGCCCGGCCTACAACACCGGCAGCGCGTGGGGGTACACGGCCAAAGGCGCGACCGGTGTGCCGACCCGCACGATGTTTGCGGTGTTGGAGGACATCGTTAACAACGGGTAGGCGTGCCCTGCAAACCAGGGCCGGCGTCAGGCCGGCGTGACGCTGGCTCGGTTTAAACCACGATCTGGTGGCTAACCTCCCATCGACTGGTATTCGACGGAAGGCAAATTGTGAGTACTCGACGGTTGATGATCGCGGTGGGGGTCGTGCTACTGCTGGCCGGAGTGATCGGGCTCCTGATGCCAGTGTCGGTCTCGGACGGCAGCAGCGGTTCCGTTGCATGCGGGAACGCGATTGCCTCAGATCTTTCCGCTGCCAGGAACGCGAACGAGAAGAACGGGGCAAACATCCCGATTCTCAACCAGATCGTCCGGCCGACCGACTTCGTCGCCCAGTGCGAGTCGTCGGTATCGGGCCGGCGCGCCTGGTCCATACCGTTGACGCTCATCGGAATAGTCGCGATCGCCGGCCCGCTACTGATTCGACGCTCGGAACGGGGCCGTTTAGGGGCGGGCTAGATCAACCGCAACCGCGCGGCGCTGCGCAGCGCCTGCGGTGCCACGCGGGAAACGCCGTAGAACGCATAGGCGTCCGGCGCCACCGGGCGCATCGGCTTGTTCTTCTTGATCGACGACAGGATGGCCTCGGCCACCTTGTCCGGGCCGTAGCTGCGCCACACGAACATCTTCTCCAGCTGCCCCCGCCGCCCGTCGACCTGCTCGCTCTTTCCCGCCGGCGCGTCGATGCGGGTGTTTTGGATGATGTTGGTTTTGATGACGCAGGGGCAAATCGTTGTCAATCCTATCCCGGCGGCATCGAGTTCGGCCCGCAGGCAGTCGGAGAACATGTAGGTAGCTGCCTTGGAAGTGCAGTAGGCGCTCATCGACTGCAGCGGCGCGTAGGCGGCAATTGACGACACGTTGACGATGTGCCCGCCGGTGCCGCGCTCGACCAGGCGCCGCGCGAAGGAACGACAGCCGTTCACCACGCCGCCGAGGTTGACGTCCAGCACGCGGTCGAAATGCTCGGCCGGGGTGTCCAGGAACCTCCCCACGTGCCCGATGCCGGCGTTGTTGACGACGATGTCGGGCACGCCGTGTTCTGCGGTGACTCGCTCGGCGAATGCCTCCACCGCTTCGGCGTCGGACACGTCGAGGGCGTAGGCGTGGGCGACGCCGCCACGCGCGGCGATCTGCGTCGCGGTGTCCTTGACGGCGGCCTCGTCGATATCGCTGATGACCAGCTCGGCGCCCTCCCGCGCGAAGGCGAAGGCGGTCGCCTGGCCGATCCCGCTGCCGGCGCCGGTGACCGACACCAGGGTGTCGCCGAAGGACTCACGAGGACGTCCGACCTGAGCGCGCAGCAGCGCACGGCTGGACTGTTTGCCTTCGGCCAGGTCAGCGAAGTCGTGCACGGCGGCCGCCATCACCTGCGGGTGCGACATCGGCGAAAAGTGGCCGGCTTTGATGTCGCGCCGCCACAGCCGCGGCACCCAGCGCGCGGTCTCGTCGTATCCGTAGGGCCGCACGTACTTGTCTTGGGTGTTGACGATGAGCTGCACCGGCACGTCCACCACGTGAATGGCCTGGCCGCGCCTGGAGAACGAGCGAAAGTAGTTGGCGGGGTAGGTTTTCACCGAGCGGGCGGCATCCCTGGCCAGGTTGTCGGAGTGGTGAATCTGGTCGTCGGGGATGTTGTCGACCGCGTTGCGCCGCAGCGCCGGGATCGACAACGTCAGCCTGAGGAACAGCGGCGCCAGCACCGGGATCGAGAACAGCGCCATGTAGGTAAATCTGAGTGCCTGGCTGATGGCCCGCACAAACCTTCGCGGGCGCCACGGCCGGCGCAGACCACTAAAGATGTAGTCGACCAGTTGGTCCTGACTCGGGCCGGACACCGATGTGAACGAGGCGACCCGGTGGCTGGCACCCAGCCGCTTCAAGTATTCCCACATACCCACCGAACCCCAGTCGTGGGCCAGCACGTGCACCGCCCGGCCGGGGCTCAGCTGGCCCGTCACCGCCGCGAAGTCGTCGGCGAAGTGGGCCATGGTGTAGGCCGAGACCGGCTTGGGCACCGACGACAGGCCGACACCGCGGTTGTCGTAGCGGATGATCCGGAACCGCTCGGCCAGCAGCGGAACGACGCCATCCCACAACATGTGCGAATCGGGAAAACCGTGCACCAGCACGACGGTCGGTCCCTCGGGATTGCCCTCTTCGTAGACAGCGATCCGCACGCCGTCCGCGCTGTCGACGAACTGCTCGGGTACCTGTTGAATTGCCGTCATCGGACCTCCGCCCACCCACGATTAGCTTTGACTAACAGCCGCCACACCCTAGCAAGCGGTCGGGGATCACCGCTGCGCCCTGGATGTGTGTCGACGAAGTGGCGTGACAGGATGGTTTCGACAATTACCGGGGTTCCACATCCGGTACACCACGGTGTGGTAAGCCAGATGTCGACCTGCGCCGAGCAATCGAGGAGTCAAACGACCATGGCCTTCTCCGTCCAGATGCCGGCACTCGGTGAGAGCGTCACCGAGGGGACGGTCACGCGCTGGCTAAAGCAGGAAGGCGACACGGTCGAACTCGACGAACCTCTCGTCGAAGTGTCGACCGACAAGGTCGACACCGAAATCCCAGCGCCCGCCGCGGGTGTGCTGACCAAGATCATCGCCCAGGAGGACGACACCGTCGAGGTTGGCGGCGACCTGGCCGTCATCGGCGACGCTTCCGAGTCCGCCGCCGAACAACCTGAGGGGGCTCAACCCGAGCCGGAGGCCCAGCCCGAGTCTGCAGCGCGATCCGAACCCGAGCCGGCTGCGCCGGCCCAATCCGAACCCGAGCCTGAACCCGCAGCGCCGGCCCAGCAGGCTTCTGGTGGGGGCAGTGCGACGCCCGTGCTGATGCCCGAGCTCGGCGAGTCGGTGGCCGAGGGCACCGTGACGCGCTGGCTCAAAAAGATCGGGGATTCGGTTCAGGTTGACGACCCGCTGGTCGAAGTGTCCACCGACAAGGTGGACACCGAGATCCCGTCACCGGTGGCCGGCGTCCTGCTCAGCATCACCGCCGACGAGGATGACACCGTCCCGGTTGGCGGCGAGTTGGCGCGGATCGGCGTCGCTTCCGACGCCAGCGCTGCGCCGGCTCCCGCACCCAAACCCCAACCTGAACCTGAGCCCACGCCTGAGGCCCGACCCGAACCCAAAGCCCAGCCCGAGCCCGCCAAACCGGCCCCGGCACCACAGCCCAAACCCGAACCGGCGCCCGCGCCGGAACCCGTGCAGCCCCGGCCGACGGCGGAATCCGGAGGCTCGGGTGCAGAAGGCGCGCCGTACGTGACCCCGCTGGTGCGAAAACTGGCCACCGAAAACAACATTGATCTCAGCGAAGTAACGGGCACCGGCGTGGGTGGTCGCATCCGCAAGCAAGACGTGCTGGCCGCCGCGCAGCAGAAAGAGGCCGCAAAAAAGGCGCCCCCACCGTCAGCGCAGGCCCCAGCCGCCGAGCCGGCTGCGAAAGCACCCGCAGCCGCGCCGGCCTCAGTGCCCGCGCTGGCACACCTGCGCGGCACCACGCAGAAAGCCAGCCGGATCCGTCAGATCACCGCCAAGAAAACCCGCGAATCCCTGCAGGCCACGGCACAACTCACCCAGACCCACGAGGTCGACATGACCAAGATCGTGACGTTGCGGGCCAGGGCCAAGGCCGCGTTCGCCGAGCGTGAGGGCGTGAACCTGACCTTCCTGCCCTTCATCGCCAAGGCCGTGATCGACGCCCTCAAGGTTCATCCCAACATCAACGCCAGCTATAACGAGGACACCAAGGAGATCACCTACTACGACGCCGAGCACCTCGGCTTTGCCGTCGATACTGAGCAGGGTTTGCTCTCCCCAGTGATCCACAATGCCGGGGACTTGTCCCTGGCCGGGCTGGCCCGCGCGATTGCCGATATCGCCGCCCGCACCCGGTCGGGCAACTTGAAACCCGACGAGCTGTCCGGTGGCACCTTCACCATCACCAATATCGGCAGCCAGGGCGCATTGTTCGACACCCCGATCCTGGTTCCGCCGCAGGCCGCCATGTTGGGCACCGGGGCCATCGTCAAACGACCGCGAGTGGTCATCGATGACAGCGGCAACGAATCGATCGGGGTTCGTTCGATCTGTTATCTCCCGCTGACCTATGACCATCGGCTGATCGACGGCGCCGATGCCGGACGCTTCCTCACCACCATCAGACACCGGCTCGAAGACGGAGCGTTCGAGGCCGATTTAGGGCTGTGAGAAGGTGGCTCAGGCTGGTCCCAAGGCCGTTATCGCGATCGCGGGTTCGTCCGGCCTAATCGGTTCGGCCTTGGCTGCAGCGCTACGCGCTGCCGACCACCGGGTGCTGCGCATTGTGCGCCGGGCACCGGCCAATTCCGAAGAACTGCACTGGAATCCCGACAGCGGCGAATTCGATGCTTACGCACTGACCGAGGTCGACGCCGTGGTCAACCTGTGCGGCGTCGACATCGGCGGGCGTCGGTGGTCGGGCGCCTTCAAACAGAGTCTGCGAGACAGCCGCATCACTCCCACCGAGGTGCTGGCCACCGCGGTCGTCGACGCCGGGGTCCAGACCCTGATCAACGCCAGCGCGGTCGGCTACTACGGAAACACCAAAGACCGGGTCGTTGACGAAAACGACCGGCCAGGAAGCGGTTTCCTGGCCCAGCTGTGCGAAGACTGGGAGGCTGCCACGCTGCCGGCCCAATACGGCGGTGTCCGTGTTGTGCTGGCACGAACCGGCTTGGTGTTGGCCACGGCGGGTGGTGCGCTGCGCCGGCTGCGGCCGCTGTTCTCGACGGGACTGGGTGCCCGGCTGGGAAGCGGCCGTCAGTACATGTCATGGATCACCTTGGAGGACGAGGTCCGGGCGCTGCTGTTCGCCATATCGAACTCGTCGCTGTCCGGCCCGGTGAACTTGACCGGGCCGGCGCCCGTGACCAACGCCGAGTTCACCACCGTATTCGGCCGCGCGGTCAACCGCCCGACACCGTTGACGATCCCGGGTTTCGCGGCGCGGGCCGCGCTCGGAGAGTTCGCCGACGAGGGACTGCTCACCGGTCAGCGCGCCATCCCGTCCGCGCTTGAGCGCGCCGGTTTCCAGTTCCACCACAACACCATTGGCGAAGCGCTCGGCTACGCCACCGCCCGGCGCGACCATGATTAGTCGCGGCCACCCCGACCGCGCGTCGCCGACCAGACCGAGGCCGAGTACCGTCACGAACGTGACGGATTCCATCCGGTCTTCGATCAGGTCGCAGCCGACCGCGATCGACGTCCGCCAATTGGGGATGGTCGAATATCGCACCGCCTGGCAGCTGCAGCGCGACCTGGCCGACGCCAGAGCCGCCGGCGGCAGCGACACGCTGCTACTACTGGAGCACCCAGCGGTCTACACCGCCGGACGGCGCACTGAGCCGCACGAACGCCCGGACCAGCCCGTTCAAGGCACGCCCGTCGTCGACACCGACCGCGGCGGCAAGATCACCTGGCATGGTCCGGGGCAATTGGTCGGCTACCCGATCATCGGGTTGGCTGAACCGCTCGATGTGGTCAACTACGTTCGACGCCTTGAGGAATCGCTGATCAAGGTGTGCGGCGAGGTGGGTCTGGACGCGCGACGAGTCGAGGGCCGGTCCGGAGTATGGGTGCCGGGCAACGCCGAGCGGCCCGAGCGCAAAGTCGCCGCCATCGGCGTCCGGGTATCGCGTGCGACCACACTACAAGGGTTTTCACTGAACTGCGATTGTGATCTCGACGCGTTCACGGCCATCGTGCCGTGCGGCATCAGCGATGCCGGGGTGACGTCGTTGTCCGCCGAACTGGGACGCACGGTTGCCGTCGACGATGTCCGGACGGCGGTCGCCGACGCCGTCTGCGACGCACTAGACGGCCGCCTTGCGCTCAGCTGGCAGCCCAACCCTGCCCGCGTAGCATCGACTTCGTGACTTTGCAGGAATTCGGGGTGACTTTGCAGGAATTCGGGGCGCCGGAGCCTGATGTCGCCGGCTCCGCGGCCCCGGGGGGCCGCAAGTTGCTGCGACTGGAAGTCCGCAACGCGCAGACCCCGATCGAGCGCAAGCCGCCGTGGATCAAGACGCGAGCCCGCATGGGACCGGAGTACACGCAGCTGAAGAGCCTGGTCCGGCGGGAGGGTCTGCACACAGTCTGCGAAGAGGCCGGCTGCCCCAATATCTTCGAATGCTGGGAAGACCGCGAAGCCACCTTCCTGATCGGAGGTGACCAGTGCACCCGCCGTTGCGACTTCTGCCAGATCGACACCGGGAGGCCCGCTGCCCTGGACCGTGACGAACCGCGACGGGTCGCCGAGAGTGTGCAAACGATGGGCTTGCGCTATGCCACCGTCACCGGGGTCGCCCGCGACGACCTGCCTGACGGCGGGGCCTGGCTGTACGCCACGACGGTGAGCGCCATCAAAGAGCTCAACCCGTCGACCGGCGTCGAACTGTTGATCCCCGACTTTAACGGCGAGCCTGCCCGGCTCGCGAAGGTCTTCGAGTCCCGCCCGGAAGTGTTGGCGCACAACGTCGAAACCGTGCCCCGCATCTTCAAACGGGTTCGGCCGGCCTTCGGTTACCAGCGCAGCCTGGGCGTGCTCACCGCGGCGCGCGACTTTGGTCTGGTCACCAAAAGCAACCTCATCCTCGGTCTGGGCGAAACCGCCGACGAGGTGCGCACCGCACTGGCCGACCTGCGTGATGCCGGTTGCGACATCATCACGATCACCCAATACCTGCGTCCGTCGACCCGCCACCACCCGGTCGAGCGCTGGGTCAGGCCCGAGGAGTTCGTCGAGTTCGCCGAGCACGCCGAAGGGCTGGGTTTTGCCGGAGTGTTGGCCGGGCCGCTGGTGCGGTCCTCGTACCGGGCTGGTCGCCTTTATGAGCAGGCCCGTGCCGCCGCGGCATCCCGCTAACCGGCCGTTACGTATTCTTGGTAACTATGGCTAAATCCCGAAATGCCGGTGAGACCAAGGCCGCCAAGGCGCAGGCACAGGCCGCCCGCAAGGCCGCCGCGCGGGAACGTCGTACCCAGTTGTGGCAGGCGTTCAACATTCAGCGCAAGGAGGACAAGCGCCTGCTGCCGTACATGATCGGTGCCTTCGTGCTGATCGTGGGCGTTTCGGTGGGGGTCGGCGTGTGGGCCGGCGGGCTCACCCTGATCACGATGATCCCGTTCGGCGTGCTGCTGGGCGGTTTGGTCGACTTCATCATCTTCGCCCGCCGAGCCCAGCGATCGGTATTCCGCAAAGCGGAAGGCCAAACCGGCGCGGCTGCGTGGGCATTAGACAACTTGCGTGGCAAATGGCGGGTGAGCCCGGGCGTGGCCGCGACCGGCCACTTCGACGCGGTGCACCGGGTAATTGGACGGCCTGGTGTCATCTTTGTCGGCGAGGGCTCGGCGGCCCGAGTCAAACCACTACTGGCCCAGGAGAAAAAGCGCACCGCGCGGCTGGTCGGCGACGTGCCGATCTACGACATCATGGTCGGCAACGGCGAGGGTGAGGTTCCGCTGGCCAAGTTGGAGCGCCACCTCACCCGCCTTCCGGCCAATATCACCGTCAAGCAGATGGACAGCCTGGAGTCGCGGTTGGCTGCGCTGGGATCGCGGGCCGGTGCCGCAATCATGCCCAAAGGACCGCTGCCCAACGCCGGCAAGCTACGCGGCGTGCAACGCACAGTGCGCCGCAAGTAAACCGCTTTAGCGCCGCACCACCGCCGTGTGGGTCACCCGATCGTGTATCCCGCGCCCATCCCAATCGGTGAACAACGGTGGGATGACCAGCCCGATGAGCAGGCCCCGCACCGAGATCCGGCCAATCCCCAGCCGGCCGTCCACTGGGACCACCCCGAGACCCAGCACCAACTGGCCAGGCGTGAAACCGAACAGCCGCACCGCCACCGCACCCAGCAGAAACCAGATGACCAAAACCGCGGTCGGCAACACCTCGATGGAGATGACGCCGAACCCCAGGGCCAGCGCCGCCAGGCCGTAGGAGATCAGCCAGTCGATCAGCAGCGCCGCCAGCCGGCGCCCCATTGGCGCCAGAGATCCCGGCCCGCTCTCGGGCAGGCCGAGCGTCTCGCCGGGATATGTGGGGCGCGATTCCGGTGTCATGGGCCGATCGCTCGCGTCCCTTGGCCGCGCCCGAGTTGACCGGTGTGGGTCCGTGGGAGGCCGCTGCGCCTGCGCACCAGACCGGATCCGATCTTGCGGTCCATAGGCCCCACAATAGATCCCATGGCCGACCCCCCAGACTCTTATGCGGGCGGCGTGGTCACGTAACGTCTTGCAACACGGGGGTGACCCACGTGCAACATCAGCTTCATAGCGTCAGGCCGCGGATTACCAAGCAAAGGAGCATTCTGTGACAGATAAGACGCCGGACGACATCTTCAAACTCGCCAAGGACGAGAAAGTCGAGTATGTCGACGTCCGCTTCTGTGACCTACCCGGCACCATGCAGCACTTCACAATTCCGATTTACATCTTCGACGAGAGCGTATTCGAGGATGGCTTGGCGTTCGACGGCTCGTCGATTCGCGGATTCCAATCGATCCACGAGTCCGACATGCTGCTGCTTCCCGATCCGGAAACCGCGGTCATCGACCCGTTCCGTGCCGCCAAAACGCTGAACGTCAACTTTTTCGTGCACGACCCGTTCACCCTCGAGTCGTACTCACGCGACCCGCGCAACGTCGCCCGCAAGGCCGAGAACTATCTGATCAGCACCGGCATTGCGGACTCGGCCTACTTCGGCCCAGAAGCCGAGTTCTACATCTTCGACTCGGTGAGCTTCGACTCACGCATCAACGGCTCGTTCTACGAGGTGGACGCGACATCCGGGTGGTGGAACACCGGAGAACCGACCGAGTCCGACGGCAGCCCCAATCGCGGCTACAAGGTCCGCCCCAAGGGCGGGTACTTCCCGGTAGCCCCCGCCGACCACTACGTCGACCTGCGCGACGCGATGCTCACCAACCTGACCAACGCCGGCTTTTCTCTGGAGAAGGGCCACCACGAAGTGGGCACCGGCGGCCAGGCCGAGATCAACTACAAGTTCAACACGTTGTTGCACGCGGGTGACGACCTGCAGCTCTACAAATACATCGTCAAGCAAACCGCATGGCAGGCCGGAAAGACCGTGACGTTCATGCCCAAGCCGCTGTTCGGCGACAACGGGTCCGGTATGCACTGCCACCAGTCGCTGTGGAAGGACGGCGCCCCGTTGATGTACGACGAGACGGGGTACGCCGGCCTGTCGGACACCGCCCGCCATTACATCGGCGGTCTGCTGTACCACGCGCCCTCGTTGCTGGCCTTCACCAACCCCACGGTCAACTCCTATAAGCGCCTGGTTCCCGGTTACGAGGCCCCGATCAACCTGGTCTACAGCCAGCGCAACCGGTCGGCCTGCGTCCGCATCCCGATCACCGGGAGCAACCCGAAGGCCAAGCGACTCGAGTTCCGCTGCCCTGACTCGTCGGGCAACCCGTACCTGGCGTTCTCGGCGATGCTGATGGCAGGCCTGGACGGCATCAAGAACAAGATCGAACCGCCGCCACCGGTCGACAAGGACCTCTACGAGTTGCCACCGGAGGAGGCCGCGAACATCCCCCAGGCTCCCACCCAGCTGTCTGCGGTGATCGACCGTCTGGAAGAAGACCACGAATACCTCACCGAGGGAGGCGTGTTCACGCCTGACCTGATCGAGACCTGGATCGCCTACAAGCGCGATTACGAGATCTCGCCGGTCCAGATCCGGCCGCACCCCTACGAGTTCGCGCTCTATTACGACGTGTAAACCGGCTAACCCCCTGACCTGCGGCGCAGCTACAGGTCAGGGGTCTGGGACCGCAGTGGGACCGCAGCGGTTTTCGCCACGCCTCACACACCACGGCTGACCGCCGAGCAGGAACTTCTCAGTTGCTTGCCTTCAGACGATCAGAGGGATGGAAGCAACCGAATGGCTGGACCTGGGTGAGGCCCGCGATCTGGGACGCGCCCTCGCGGTTCGCCGCACCCGGTGGCGAGCCAAGCGCGGTAGGGATTAGGTGGGTGGCGCGGGTGGCGCGGGTGCCGCGGGCGGCGCGGGTGGCGGTGAGCTGGCCGGTCCGGGCGCAGCCGCATTTCCATACAGGCACTGCTGATATTCCTGACTACCTGGGACGTTGTCGAAGCCGCAGCTGCAATCATGAACTTGCGCGGGCGTGGAAAGCGAATTGCAAAAGTCGCTATCAGCCGAGGCCGATGGTGCGGTCCACATAACACCAGCGGCCAAGGCTGCCGCTGCACCACCGACCGTGGCCATCAATACTCTCGTCTTCATGTTGGGATTCCGTTTCTCTGGAAGACGACGGCACTCTCCCGCCGCTGCTTAGCCGAATAGTACGGTTTTTCAAGGAGAAAGTCGCAGACGTCATGTGGCGACGATTCAACCACCCAAACCGTGTGTACCGGCTTCGATCTTGGGGAATCGCCCGATCAGATCGAACGCGGTTTGCAGCGCAACGATGCCCGGTTCAACGACCGCCGAGCACGGAACGCGACGACCTGGCCGATTCTGGAAGGGGCGTGCGACTGACCCTGTTTTCGGGGTGGGGCGACGAGTGTCCGGCGGGGAAGGATGAACCCGCCCGGACCGCAGTGGGACCGCAGAACTTTTCGCGGCGCTCAAGACAGCTCGGTTTTCTCAAGGCTCTGACCAGCGTGTTTGTCGGGCAGTCAAGACAGCTAAGGCGTTTAAAGACGCTGGAAGTAGTTCGCGCTCTACTACGACGTGTAAGCCGGCTAACGCACTGACCTGGCGTTTCGGTTGAACTATGACCGTTTAGCCCGCAGAGAGCCCGCAGGATCCTCGCTTGACGACGCCATCCGCGCCGCGATCACACCACCGATTGCGGCGCGGGTGGTCTCGTCCTTGTCGGGCCACATGTGCCCGTACACGTCCAGCGTCGTCTTGGCCGAGCTGTGACGCATGCGGGCTTGAACGGGCTTGACGTCACAGCCGCTGTCGATAAGCAGCGAGGCGAGATGGTGCCGCAGGCAATGGACGAAACCGCTTAATTCGCCAGGCGCTGTATCAACTGAAAATGGTCCAATCCTGACTGCTAGCGCTTACTGTTAGCACCGGGCTCATGTACGTGTGCGCCTGCGACCGACCGCCCGAATGGCGGTTATGCCTTCGACGCAGAGGGCCACACGACGGGATTGCGCAGACAGACGGTCGACATCAATCGTTCGCCGTTCATTTTTCCCGAAGATTCTGCTCACGCCGACACTGTCGCGAACACACTGCTGGGTTTCGTTGTCAGCTCAGCAAGAGAGGTTCGGCATGGCTGATTCGCCCAGAGAGCCCAACGGCTACAAGCCGTCCGTCCCATCAAGCGATGCGGTTGCGACGCCGTCCGAGGAGCCGGTGCGGCGTGACATCTTGCCGATCCCGGATGTGAAGCAACCTCATCGCGGCTGAGGACCGGCTCACCGTGGCGATGGCACGCCAATAGCGCGTCGCCGCTGACGGGTCCAGTCCCGAGTTGTCAGTCGTGACATTGCC
>JBEKNM010000066.1:0-13224 GCA_049522835.1 Mycobacterium sp. | reverse complement strand
CCGCCGGCCAGCACCAGCCCGCAGTCACCTGCCGTCGCGTCGCTCGACTGCGCCAAGCCCGCAAACCCGGCGCAGCAGCTGGTCTGCAACGATCCGCAAGTGGTCAACCTCGACCACCGGCTGCAGGCCGCCTACCAGCAGGCGTTGGCTCGTCCGGGCACAGACCAGGGCGCGCTGACGGCCGCGCAAAACAGCTGGACGACGGTGCGCGACGGTTGTGCGGAAAACGTCGACGTACGGACCTGCGTCTTGGAGGCCTACGAGACGCGACTGGTGCAGTTGGCAATCGCTGACCCTGCCACCGTGGCCCCGCCCGTCGTCACCTACCAGTGCCCCGCGGACTCCGGGCCGTTGACCGCACAGTTCTACAACCAGTTCGATCCGCAGACGGCAGTGCTCGACTGGAAAGGCAATCAAGAGATCCTGTTCATCCAGCCGTCCGGCAGTGGCGCCCGGTACGGTCGCCAGGGCTCCGAATATTGGGAACACCAGGGCGAAGTCAAGCTGGATTTCAACGGCACCAAGTTCGTCTGCAGCACGCCTTAGACGGTGCATTAGCATCCAAGACATGAGTCGGTCATTCGAAGAGCTGGTGGCAGAAGCTGATTCGGCATCCGTCGACGGTTGGGACTTCTCCTGGCTGGACGGCCGTGCGACAGAGGAACGACCGTCCTGGGGCTACCAACGGCTGATGAGCCAGAGGTTGGCCACCGTGTCGGCCGCCTTGGACATTCAGACCGGTGGCGGGGAGGTGCTGGCCGGGGCAGCGACATTCCCGCCCACGATGGCCGCCGTCGAGCCCTGGCCGCCGAATGCGGCGCTGGCCACCAAACGGCTCCACCCGCGCGGCGTGGTAGTCGTGGCAATTCCAAACGAGCCGCCGCTGCCGTTCTCCGGCGAGGCGTTCGACCTGGTAACCAGTCGACACCCGAACACCGTGTGGTGGGCCGAGATCGCCCGGGTGCTGCGCCCCGGCGGCACCTACCTTGCACAACACGTCGGACCCGCTTCGGTTTCCGAGCTGATCGAGTACTTCATCGGGCCGCAGCCCGAGGCTTGGGCTCGGCGTGAACCGGACACCGAAGCTGCACAGGCACGAGCCGCCGGGCTCCAGGTCGTCGATATGCCCATGGAACGGCTACGACAGGAGTATTTCGACATCGGCGCCGTTATCTACTTCCTGCGCAAGGTGATTTGGGCGGTGCCGGACTTCACGGTGGATCGTTATCGCGAGAAGCTGCGGGAGCTTCACGAACGCATCGTGGCCGACGGGGCGTTCGTCGCTCACTCCACGCGGATTCTCGTTGAGGTCCGCAAGCCTGACTGACCGACTGCGCCATTCACCCCGTACCACGCAACACGTCCAAAGCGTGTTTCAGGTCCGGTGGGTAGGGGCTGACGATCTCGACTCGCCTGCCGTCGGCCGGATGGGTGAATGCCAACGACCGCGCATGCAGCCATTGGCGTTGCAGCCCAAGTTTTTTCGCGAGCGTCGGGTCTGCTCCATAGACGAGGTCGCCGCAGCACGGGTGATGCAGGGTGGAGAAATGCACCCGAATCTGATGGGTGCGACCGGTTTCCAGATGCACGTCGAGCAGGCTGGCGGCGGCGAAGGCTTCCAGGGTGTCGTAGTGAGTGAGGCTGTGCCGGCCATTTTTGGTGACGGCGAACTTCCAGTCGTTGCCGTGGTGCCGACCGATCGGCGCGTCGATGGTCCCGCTGGACGGATCTGGATGTCCCTGCACCAGTGCGTGATAGCGCTTATCGACCGTGCGTTCTTTGAACGCCCGCTTGAGCACGGTGTATGCGCGCTCGGAGATCGCGACCACCATCACCCCCGAGGTGCCGACGTCGAGGCGATGCACGATGCCCTGCCGCTCGTGCACACCCGATGTGGTGATCCGGTAGCCGGCAGCGGCCAGGCCGCCCAGCACCGTGGGGCCGGTCCAGCCCACCGACGCGTGCGCAGCCACTGCCGCCGGTTTGTCGACCGCCACAATGTCGTCGTCGGAGTAAAGAATCGTCATGCCCTCGATGTCGACCGGGGTGTTCTCCGGCGGGGCAGGCGCCTCGGGCAGGCGCACCTCCAACCAGGCCCCGGGTGTCAGACGGTCAGACTTTCCCGCCTGCACGCCGTCTAGTTCGACGCCGCCGTCTTCGGCGAGGTTGGCCGCGGCGCTGCGGGACAGTCCCAGTAGGCGGGCCAGCCCGGCGTCAACACGCATGCCCGCCAATCCTTCCGGGACGGGCATCGAGCGGTCAGTCACTGGCGCCGCTCTCCCCGCCGGCTCACCGTGTCGAAATCGAAGCCGAAAATGGAAAGCACGACCAGCAAGATGGCCCCGCCCACCACCGACGGATCGGCGACGTTGAATACCGGCCACCAGCCGACCGATAGAAAGTCCACGACGTGTCCCTGCAGCGGCCCCGGCGCCCGGAAAAAGCGATCGACCAGGTTGCCCGTGGCGCCACCCAGGATCATTCCGAGGCCAATAGCCCACCAGGGCGACACCAGCCGGCGCCCCATCCAGAAAATGCCGACCACCACGCCCGTCGCGATCAGCGTCAGTAGCCAGGTGTATCCGGTCGCCATCGAGAACGCGGCCCCCGAATTGCGCACCAAGGTCCAGGTCACCGTGTCGCCGATGATCGACACCGGCTGGCCGGGGGGCAGCAGTTTGACGGCAAGCACCTTGGTGACGATGTCGAGTGTGAGCACGACCGCCGCGACCGACAGCAACAGACGTATCCGCCTTGGAGGAGCCTGCGGACCCTGCGGCAGGGCAGCTTCCGTTCCCCCAGCTTCCCCGGCCTTCTCAGCCGCCCCGGCCGAAGTCACCGGATCAGCGGATCCCGTTGGTTCGTCTGGCACCCCACCATCATCCCCTAAGCCCTCGCCAGACCCCGCGAGCCGCGTGCGGAATGATTCGAGCATGGCCCGCCTTACCGTCATCGCCACCGGCGGAACGATATCGACCAGCACCGGCGCCGACGGGGTACGCCGGCCCACCCACAGCGGAGTGGAACTGACGTCCGGCTTGGACGTCGATCAAGACGTCGACGTCGTTGACCTGATGGCGGTCGACAGCTCAGAGCTGACACCGGCCGATTGGGATCGGATCAGCGCTGCGGTGCAAGCCGCGACCGGTGCAGGCGCCGAGGGAGTGGTCGTCACGCACGGCACCGACACCATGGAAGAAAGCGCCCTGTGGCTCGACCTCAGCTATCGGGGAAACGTCCCGGTCGTGCTGACCGGCGCTATGCGCAGCGCCGACGCCCCCGACGCCGACGGTCCGGCCAATCTAGGCGACGCGCTGGCGGTGGCGGCAAGCCCGGCGACCCGTGACCTCGGGGTGCTGGTGTGTTTCGCGGGCCGGGTATTGCAGCCGTTGGGCTTGAACAAGGTGGCTACCCAGGACCTGAGCGGCTTCGCCGGGCAACTGCTCGGCACTGTTGCGGGTTCGGGCGCGGGCGGTGTCACGCTGACACACACCAAGACCCGACCGTATGTCGGCGATGTGAGCGCCGCCGACGCGCCGCGGGTCGACATCGTCGCCGCATACCTGGGAAGCGACTCGGTGGCCCTGGACGCCTGCGTGGCCGCGGGTGCGCGAGCCGTGGTGCTCGAAGCGCTGGGCTCGGGCAACGCCGGAGCTGCGGTTGTCGACGGGGTGCGCCGCCATTGCCGCAACGGGGTCGTGATCGCGGTGTCCACCCGAGTCCCGGGTGGACGGGTTGGCGCAGGATATGGTCCCGGGCACGACCTGGTGGAAGCCGGCGCGGTGATGGTGCCGCAGCTGCGACCACCTCAGGTCCGGGTGCTGTTGATGGCCGCGCTGGCCGCCGGGCTACCTGTCGCCGACGTCGTCGGCCGCTGGGGCTGATGGGGCAGCCGCATCCTCGGCTCGCAGCGCGTCGACGTAGTCCGGCCAGTCCAGGCTGTCGGTCGGGTTGGCGCTGGTGATATCGCCGGTGTCAGCATTAAGCGTCCGCGTCGTGCCCGGGCCCGAAGCGCGGGTCTCGAACCGCACCGTCACCACGCCGTGACCCGCACCCTGCACCCAGCCGTGCCCCAGATCGCGGTGGACTATGTCGTCTCCCACCCGCCACCCCACGGCGTCGCGCGGCAGTGCCGAGGACGGCACGTTGTCGACAGAATGTTGGGCCTCCGATGTCTCCGTCGACAGCTCCAAGTCCGGGAACAGCGATTCCTGGCGCACATCGGTCAATCCCGAAAACCCGACGCCCAGTAAGCGAATAGGCCCGATCTGGAGTGGATCCAACAGCAACCGCCGCGCGACCGCGATCAGCGTGCCGGCCTCGGTCGTCGCGTAGGGCAACGTCGCTGAACGGGTCAGTGTGCTCATATCGGATTTCTTCAGCTTCACTGTGACGGTGCGGGCGCCGCGGCCGTCGCGCAGCAGGCGTTGATGGGCATGCTCGGCGATCGGGTCGATCGCCTCGCGTAGCTGCTCCAGGCTGGTCAGGTCCACCGCGAAGGTGGATTCGGCACTGATTTGCTTGGCTTCGGCACGCTCTGCGACGGGGCGGTCGTCGATACCGCGGGCCAGCCGGTGCAGCGCCGGCCCGATTGTCGCGCCGAGGATGTTGGCCGCCTCGGCGTCGGTGAGCGCCGCCAGCTGTCCGATCGTCTCAATGCCCAGTCGATTCAGCTTCTCGTCGGCGACCGGGCCGATACCCCACAGCCTGCGTACCGGCAGCCCGCCGAGCAGCAGTTGTTCTTCAGCGCGGCCAACCACCCGAATACCGTCGGGTTTGGCCAGGCCGGACGCGATCTTGGCGATCTGCTTGCCCGAGCCGGCACCGACCGAGGCGACCAGGCCGGTGACTTCTCGCACCCGACGCCGCAAGCCCTCGCAGAACACCTCGACGTCCTCGGCTGACGCCCCGGCAAGCTGCGGCGGCTCCCCGAAAGCCTCGTCGAAGGACAGCTGCTCGACGACGGGCACCACGCTGCGCACGGTGTCGAACACCCGCCGGCTGGCCACCCCGTACACCACGCCGCGTGGCGGCAACACCACCGCGGTCACGCCGATAAGCCGACGGGCCTGATGCATCGGCATGGCCGACCGAGCCCCGAACACCCGTGCTTCATAGCTCGCGCCGGCTACCACACCCCGGCCGCCCAACCCGCCCACCAGCACCGGCCGCCCCCGCAGGGTCGGTCGGGTGAGTTGTTCGACGGAGGCAAAGAACGCGTCCATGTCCAGGTGCAGCACCCAACGGGACTCCACCTGTTCGATGCTAGATCCGTTTCAAGGGGCGAATGGGCTAGCGTTTTTCAGTATGGCCATGAACCTCTGCCACCGGCTGTGCTGCAATTCGAACCGCTGGGCGAAGGAAGTCGAAGATCAGCTGTTGCCATGGGTGCTCGCTGATGTGGAGCTTGGCGACAACACCCTCGAAATCGGACCCGGCTACGGCGCGATCCTGCGGGTGCTGGTCGACAAGACGCCGAAGCTCACCTCGGTCGAAATCGATACCCCGATGGCCCAGCGCCTGCAGCAGCTCTACGGCGAGCGGGCACACGTCATCAACGGCGACGGCACTAACACCGGATTGCCGGCCAACGAGTTCAGTTCGGTGGTGTCCTTCACCATGCTGCACCACGTGCCGACCGCCGAACTACAAGACCGGCTGTTCGCCGAGGCTTTCCGAGTGCTGCGCCCAGGCGGCGTCTTCGCCGGCAGCGACAGCGTGACGTCGCTGCGGTTCCGGATCCTGCACTTCCGCGACACCTGCAACACGGTCTCGCCACAGACCTTGCCGGATCGCTTGCACGCGGCCGGATTTCATGACGTAGACGTCGAAGTCCGCGCTGGCAGGCAGCGCTGGCGCGCGGTCAAGGCCGCCTGATGGAACTCGAGCCGAGCAAAGCACCCACCTCACGATGGGCGCGGCTGCGCCATGAATGGGACACGCGGCTGGAACCCGGTGAGCAGGCGACTGTGCTGGCCTGGGCGTCATTCACCCTCACCTTCGCCGGCCTGCGCGGCCTCACCTACTGGATCCGCGCCGGCCACGGCCCAGCAGATGGCGGAATGAAGCTGGGCGGCAAGCACTTTCACCACTACAACATTGGTATCGCGCTGCTGACGATGGTGGCGGCCGTGGGCCTGCGCGGAACGGAGCGGCAGCGGCGCCACCCCGCGGCGGCAGTCGCTTTCGGTTCGGCGAACGCAATGATATGCGACGAACTGGCTCTGTTGCTGGAGCTCGAGGACGTCTACTGGGCGGCCGACGGCCGCCGAAGCGTCGACGCCGCGCTCGGTCTCATCGCCACCGGCGCCACGGTCGTCGCCGGCATGTCGTTCTGGCCGCACGCCCACCGGGCGCTGTGGTCCGGCAGCCGACCACCGCAGTGACTCACGCCTTAGCGATACTGACCCGCACGCCGTCGCCGATCTCCGCCGCCCCACCCGGCTCGCCGAACTCGAAGCTGGTGGCCAGGATTTCACCGGCGATCAGATCGCGATAAGTGCGCGCCCACTCGGCCCGCTCAGCGGGCACCGACATCACCACGCAGATGCGATCAGAGACGTCCAACCCGGTTGACTTGCGCAATTCCTGTAATTCGCGGATCCGGTCTTTTGCCCAACCCTCGGCCTCCAGCTCCGGGGTCACCGTGCCGTCCAACACGACTAGACCGGCTCCACCGGGCAGCGCCGCGGTGAATTCCGGGTCGGCAGCCACCAGCCGTGAGTTGTACTCGTCGGGTTGCAGCACCGCGGGACCCGCGGTCAAGGTGCCGTCCGGGTTGAGGACGCCTTCGCCGGCCTTGACGGCTTTGATGGCAGCCTGCACATCCTTGCCCAGCCGCGGTCCGGCCACCCGGGCGTTGACAGCGAGCTCAAACCGGCCGTAGGTGTCAATGGCGTCGGTCAGTTCGATGCGTTTGACATTGAGCTCATCTGCGATCAGGTCCGTGAAGGGTTCCAATCGCTGCGGATTCTCTACTGCCACAGTTAATTTCGATAGCGGCAGACGTACCCGCAGCTTCTTGGCCTTGCGCAGCGACGACGCGGCCGAGCACACTTCCCGGACCTGATCCATGGCGGCAACGAGGTCGGTGTCGGTCGGCAGCTCCTCGGCTTGCGGCCAGTCCGTCAGATGGACCGACCGCTCGCCGGTCAGACCGCGCCAAATGATCTCGGTGATCAGCGGCAGCAGTGGCGCAGCCAGCCTCGAGGTAACCTCCAGCACGGTATGCAGGGTGTCGATCGCATCGACATCTTCCTCCCAGAACCGTGAACGCGACCGTCGCACATACCAATTCGTCAGCGCCTCGGTGAACTGGCGGAGCGTTTCGCAGGCCCCGGAGATGTCGCAGGCCTCCATCAACCGGCT
This sequence comes from Mycobacterium sp., assembly GCA_049522835.1. GTDB lineage: Bacteria > Actinomycetota > Actinomycetes > Mycobacteriales > Mycobacteriaceae > Mycobacterium. Next base: position 5,856 of record JBEKNM010000066.1, on the reverse strand, counting down.
GAGGTCGCCGCGCAGCACTGCCAGCTTGGCCAGGATATAGCGGTCCAGCACGTGTACCGAATTGGTACGCCAGCTACCGACTTTCGGCGCGTAGAGGGCCAAGAAGCTGTAAGCATTCCACAACGGCAGCAGGACCTGCCGCACGCCCTCGCGGATGCCCTGTTCGGTGACCATCAGATTGCCGCCACGCAGAATCGGTGAGGCCATCAGGAACCACCGCATGGCATCGGAGCCGTCGCGGTCGAACACCTCGGTGACGTCAGGGTAGTTGCGCAGCGACTTGCTCATCTTCTGGCCGTCAGAACCCAGCACGATCCCATGCGCCACACACGTTTTGAACGCCGGCCGGTCAAAGAGCGCAGTCGCCAGCACATGCAACGTGTAGAACCAGCCGCGAGTCTGGCCGATGTACTCCACGATGAAATCGCCGGGGTAATGACTGTCGAACCATCCGCCATTCTCGAATGGGTAGTGCACTTGGGCGTACGGCATTGAGCCCGAGTCAAACCATACGTCGAGCACGTCGGGGATCCGCCGCATCGTGCTACGCCCAGTGGGGTCGTCGGGGTTGGGTCGAGTCAGTTCGTCGATGTAGGGCCGGTGCAAATTAGTTGGGCGCACACCGAAGTCGCGCTCGAGCTCTTCGAGACTGCCGTAGGCGTCGATGCGCGGGTAGGCCGGGTCGTCGGACTTCCATACAGGTATCGGAGTGCCCCAGTAGCGGTTTCGCGAGATCGACCAATCGCGGGCGCCCTGCAGCCACTTACCGAACTGGCCGTCCTTGACATGCTCGGGATACCAGGTGATCTGCTGGTTCAGTTCCACCATCCGGTCGCGGAACTCGGTTACCGAGACGAACCATGACGACACCGCCCGATAGATCAGTGGATTGCGGCAGCGCCAGCAATGCGGGTAGGGGTGCTCGTAGGTTTCGTGGCGGATCAACACCGCGCCGTTCGCCGCCGCCGGACCACTCTGGTTTTTCAGGTCGCGGATGATTTGTGCATTGGCATCGAAGACGTGCTGTCCCTGGTAATCCGGGACGGTGGCATCGAAGCGGCCCGCGGCATCGACCGGAGTGACCGGCACGATGCCGACCGGGTCGGTGGTGGCCATGTCGTCCTCGCCGTAGGCCGGCGCCATGTGGACGATGCCGGTGCCCTCGTCGGTGGTCACGAAGTCGCCCGAGAGCACTTGAAACGCGTTTTCGGCCGAATCGTAGAAGTACGGGAACGGAGGCAGGTAGCGCGTACCCAGCAGATCGGCGCCGCGGTAGGCGCCGAGTATCTCAGGTTGTTCGCCCAACTCGCGGGCGTAGGCGGCCAGCCGCGCCTGGGCCAACACCAATCGGCGATCGCCGGCCTTGACCTGCACGTAGATGACATCCGGATTGACGGCAACCGCAAGGTTCGAAGGCAAGGTCCACGGCGTCGTCGTCCACACCAGCAGGTAGGCACCGGCTAGCTCGTTTTGTGGTTCGCCGCCCACCACCTTGAATCCGACCGTGACGGCTGGGTCTTGGCGGCTTTGATAGACGTCGTCGTCCATGCGCAGTTCGTGATTGGACAGCGGGGTCTGGTCACGCCAGCAGTAGGGCAACACCCGGTAGCCCTCGTATGCCAGACCCTTGTCCCACAGCTGTTTGAAACCCCAGATCACCGACTCCATGTAGCTGAGATCCAGTGTCTTGTAATCGTGTTCGAAATCGACCCAGCGCGCCTGGCGGGTCACATATGCCTGCCACTCGTCGGTATAGCGCAACACCGACGCGCGGCAGGCGTCGTTGAAAGCGGCGATCCCCATGGCATCGATCTGGGATTTGTCGGTGATGCCCAGCTGGCGCTCGACTTCGAGTTCGGCCGGCAGCCCATGGGTATCCCAGCCGAAGCGGCGCTCCACCTTATAGCCGCGCATGGTGCGGTACCGCGGGACGATGTCCTTCACGTAGCCGGTAAGCAGGTGCCCGTAGTGCGGAAGCCCGTTGGCGAACGGCGGCCCGTCGTAAAAGACGTACTCCGGGGCGCCGTCGCGGCGGGCGACACTGGCCTGGAAAGTGTCGTCCTGGGCCCAGTAATCGAGAACCTCGAGCTCGAGCGCCGGGAAGTCGGGTGCCCCGCCGGCCGGCTTCGGATAGGCCTTGACGTCTGTGTTATCCGTCACTGTGTGCGTCGTCTCCTGTGCCACGGTGGCTTTCAGGGCACTTCGTGCCCTGAAAGCACTACGTCAGGCCGGGGACGACGACGCGCTACCTGCGCGAGCGCCGCGGTACCACCCCGCTTGCCACGCTGACGCGTGGCCGCTCTGGAGGCTGTGACGGGCCCACCCGTTCGGTTCTACTGGGCCGGACTGGCTGTTCTTCCGAAGGCTCCCCGGTGATAGCCGGATCGATGCCGTTACGTCGATTCTACGGATGCCGCAAATCAAACCGCAGGCTCCGGGGGCTTGCTCGTCCGCAGGACACATGCCTGCAGACCGGCAAGCCCTCGGAGCCATGGGCGGGGCGCACTCTCGCTGCTACGGGTCGGTTTCACATAATCCATCGGATTAGGCCTGGACTTCGAGGATCCCGACACGCCAAAGCGCTGCATACATGTGACGCACTGGGATGGTCAACAAGCGAGCAGCGCCGTGCACCAGCGGGTCGCCGCCGACGGCGAGAAGCTGGTCGCCGAGCCGGTGCGTCACCTTCTTGGGCGCGGGTGCCTGAGTGAGGGTTGTGTCGCGCACAACCCGCAGCCTGCGGGCGGGCGCTACGGCTGCTACTTCGTCGTACAGGGCTACGGTCATCATCGCCTCCTAAACGGAATTCAAAACGAGAACTACATGGACTGACGTGTCCCGTCCCGTATTGTTTCCGATCCGAAAACGCTTGGCCGGTAAGCCGATTAGCGCTTGACGATTCAGCGGAGAACGTCGTGCCGGAGACCGGATTGGGACGAAACATAGCCCGGATCTCGGCCCGGACTGTCACTGGAACTCATGCGTCCCTCACCTCCTCAACGGTCACGACGCGCGGTTACCCGCACGATCTGCGCGCAGCAAAGGAGTCCAGAAATACCGACGACCGTCGGAAATCCGCACCCCTCTCGTCAGAGCTTTGGCACCACACGACGTGTCCGTATTCCGGAAGCCACCTGGGCTCAACCCTTAAGCCGGGAAGAGCTGTCCTGACCCGGGGCGTCTTTCGACGTTCGGGGTCAGTGGCCTGTATTCGTGTAGCCGCCTCACCTAACGAGGTGCTTACCTCATCGATGATGCACGACCGGTATGCCACGGTCAAACCGACCCGGACCGTGTTTGCAGAATCTTTATGTTTTTACTACATGTTTTTACTATCCAGCGGCGCGCGGGCGCAGCCCGTCAACTTCGGTCACCTCTCGACCAGCCGCTCGAGGCGCCCGATGGTGTCGATGAATTCCTCAACCATGTCGAGCACCACCGAGCGCGTCGGCCGCACCCGGTCGAGTGAACCGACGACCTGGCCGACGAAGTAGGTCGCCAGCTCGCGGGCCTTGGCGCCCGGGTGGCCGGCGGCCTGGTCGATGCGCACCTGCGATTGGCTGACCAGCGCGGTCTGTAGCGGCATACCGAGAGGGTTTGGACTGTCGGACCGGTCCCACTCGTCGGTCCAGGCCGTGCGCAGCATCCGCGCCGGCTTACCGGTCAGCGACCGGGACCGCACCGTGTCCGAGGAGCTGGCGGCCAGGAACTTCTCCTTGACCACAGCCGACGTCTCGGCTTCTTCGGTGGTCAGCCACACCGACCCGCACCACACGCCCTCGGCACCTAGAGCCAAGGCTGCGGCGATCTGACGACCGCGGGCGATACCACCGGCGGCCAGCACCGGGACCGGCGCGACCGCGTCGACTACTTCGGGGACCAAGACCATGGTCGCCACCTCGCCAGTGTGGCCGCCGGCCTCGGTGCCCTGGGCGACGATCAAGTCGACGCCCGCCGCCGCGTGCCGTCGCGCGTGTTGCGTCTTTCCGGCCAGTGCGGCTACCAGCACGTCCTGGCTGTGGGCACGCTCGACGAGGTCCGCCGGCGGCGGCCCAAGGGCGCTGGCGATCAGCCGAATGTCGTGTGCGAAAGCAACTTCGAGCAGCGGCTCGTAGCCCTTGGGCGAGATGTTGAGCCCGCCCCCGGACGACGCACGCGGCGGGCCGGTGGGCGGGGCGATGTCGTAGCGAACCAACAAGTCATCGACGAATGCCCGGTGCTCTTCGGGCAGCAGCGACCGGGCCTGCTGCGCGTCCACCCCCCCTTGCTCGGCCCCCACGTACTTGGGCGGCAATAGCAAGTCGACTCCAAATGGCTTGCCGCCCGTTTCCTCTTCGATCCAGGTCAGCTCGTTTTCCAGCCGCTTAGGACTGTGCGCGACAGCACCGAGGATCCCGAACCCGCCGGCGTTGGTCACAGCGGCCACGACGTCGCGGCAGTGGCTGAAAGCGCAGATCGGGAACTCAACACCGAGCATTTCGGCGACTCTGGTTAGCATTTCCCGACGCTAAGAGCTACTGATTGATAAGTCAATCTAGTAGCTCGCCAGGCGGTGCGTGCCTGATCCCGCTCCCGCCCGCGGCCTCGGAATGCGTTGCCGTGTTGCGCATTTGACTCTTCGCGCACGTCCACATCCGTCCAGGCTCAGGGCGAGCAGCCGTCGGGCGGCCAGCCGGACACGCCTTCTTCTAGCGGGACCTGTAAGCTCTGCAGGACCGAGGCGACCATTCGCCACGCGCCGATGGCAGTGACGAGTTCGATGAGAACCGTTTTTTTACAATCGAATTCGCGTTCGCACGCCGCCCAGCTGTCGGCACTCACCGCACCGTCGCGCACCACGTCGTCGGTAGCCGCCAGCACCGCCCGCTCGGTGGACCCGAACCCGTCGTATCCCAGCCAATCGCGCACGCCGAGCAAATCGTCGGCCGTCACGCCGAGTCGCGAGGCGACGCGCCAGTGCTGCGTCCACTCGTAGTCGCACGCGGTGAGCCAGGCGATCCGCATGATCACCAACTCGCGCAACCGTGGGTCGAGGTCACCGTGCCACAGCATGGTGGCGAGCAGGTCGTTGACGGCGCGGGCCAGTTGCGGATGATTCAGCAACACCTGGAAAATGGTCAGTTCAGCCATGTAGTCGGGCACGGCCGCCTCGTCGGCGGCGGCTTTGGCTTCGTCGAGCGGAAGCGGGGGCACGCGCGGTGTTGTCATGTGTGAGCACTCCGGATACTGGCTGGACAGTTAGCGATTTCATGGAAGTTCATTGCATCGCTTCGCAATCCGTTATGCGGGTTGCCCCAGGGCACCTGCAACGCCTGGGACCGCTCCTGCTACCGGCAGTCCCCACCGTTTGCGGTGGCGGCTGTCGAGTAGTTGGAGGGTGTTCTTCCGCGAGCGTGGGCCTGTGTGATCCGGGGTTGGTCGAGAACGTCTCGACAGAATCACTCGGGCCGCGTTCACGTCTGCGTGAAGTCTGAGTCCGCAAAAGCCGCAGCAGAAGCGGCGGCCTTTGCGGTTGGTTTTCGCCGTGTGGCCGCAGCCGGAGCATTGGCAGCTTGTCCATGGGCTGGGCACCTCGGTGACAGCGACGCCGTGTTTGGCGGTGAGTGCTTTGAGGCGGGCTTGGACAACGTTTCTGCCGGTGCGTGTGGCGATCCGGTTCATGCGTCGTGACAGGCCACCGCCGCGGAAGTCGAGCTTTTCTGCGACGAGCCCCATGACCGCCTGCTCGCCGTCGCGTGCCGCGATCCGGTTGAGCAGCCGGCCGATCTCGTTGGTGACATAACCGATGATGCGGGCCTGCAGCCTGCGGTAGTGGGGATCGGTCTTGAGGCTGATGCCGCGCTTTTGAAGGTCGCC
>JBEKNM010000065.1:0-13236 GCA_049522835.1 Mycobacterium sp. | reverse complement strand
GACCATTGGAGCGCAAGCCGTCGGAATCGCGCAGGGGGCGCTGGACGCGGCGATCGCCTATACCAAGGGGCGCAGGCAGTTTGGGCGGTCGGTCAGCGATTTTCAGGGTGTGCAGTTCATGCTGGCGGATATGGCAATGAAGGTGGAGGCGGCTCGTCTGATGGTCTACAGCGCCGCCGCGCGCGCCGAGCGCGGCGAGCCGGCGTTGAGCTTTATCTCCTCGGCCTCGAAGTGTTTGCCTCCGACGTGGCCATGGAGGTGACCACCGACGCGGTACAGCTGTTCGGCGGCGCCGGCTACACCAACGATTTCCCAGTCGAACGGATGATGCGCGACGCCAAGATCACCCAAATCTATGAAGGCACCAACCAGATTCAACGCGTCGTCATGGCACGCGCACTGCTGAAGTAGCCTTACCGGCCAGCGGGCAGATCCTCAAGGTGCGCCGCAACCGGACGTCGTTCTCGTTATCGCCAGCCAGATGGCCAAGCACCTCGGCCACAAAACCGACGACGGAATCGGCAGCACCGACAACACGGTCACACCCGATCAGATCGACCCCGCAAGCAGGAATCTGATACCGGCCCGCGCCGGTCGGCGATATGGTGAGTTACTAGTCGATCAATTGGAGGCAAATGGCCTCCAGAGTGAGGATTGTGAACGTCGATGGCCGACGTCGACCCGCGTGCAACGCAGCGGGATCTGATCGCTCACATCGCCGCGGAACTGGGCCAGGCGGGATTTGACGATGTCGAGGAGATCGGGCACGGCGGCTTCGGCGTCGTCTACCGCTGCGCTCAGCCCATGCTGGACCGCGCCGTTGCGGTCAAGGTGCTGACCGCGGATCTTGACTCTGACAATCTTGCCCGCTTCCTACGCGAGCAGCGCGTCATGGGCCGCCTTTCGGGACACCCGCACATCGTGCACGTTTTTCAGGTCGGCGTCCTTGCCAGCGGCCGGCCGTTCATCGTGATGCCCTACCACGCTAAGGATTCGCTGGAGGTGGTGATCCGCAGGCACGGAACCCTTGACTGGCGCGAGACGCTCAGCATCGGCGTGAAGCTCGCGGGTGCGCTCGAGGTCGCGCATGGCGCGGGCATTTTGCATCGTGATGTGAAGCCCGCCAACATCCTGCTGTCCGATTACGGTGAGCCGCAGCTGACCGACTTCGGAATTGCCAGGATCGCCGGGGCTTTCCAGACGGCGACCGGGTTGATCACCGGTTCGCCGGCTTTCACAGCCCCGGAAGTGCTCGAGGGCGCACCGCCGACGCCGGCGTCCGATGTGTATTCGCTGGGTGCGGCGTTGTTTTGCGCGTTGACCGGCCACGCCGCCTTCGAACGCCGCGCCGGCGAGCAGGTGATCGCTCAGTTCCTGCGGATTACCTCACAACCTATCCCGGACCTGCGCGGGCAGGGACTACCAGCTGATGTGGCCGCGATCATCGAGCGGACGATGGCACGCGATCCGGCGGATCGTCCCAGCGCCGCAGCCGAATTCGGCGACGAGCTTCGTGAGATTCAGCGCCATAGCGGTGTCGCCGTCGACGAGATGGCCCGTCCGGTCGACCTGGGCGTGGAGCGCCGCAAATCGCCCGAGTCCAGGCCTGTTCGCTCGGATTCCACGACCACGCCCCCGACACCCGCGACGAAATACCGACCCCCCGTCGCCACCGGATCACTGGTCGCCCGCGGCCGTGTCATCGACGTGCTTCGCGCTGGCGGACGGCGGCGACTGGTCTTCATCCACGCTCCCTCGGGGTTCGGCAAGAGCACGCTGGCGGCGCAGTGGCGCGAGGAACTCTCGCGCGGCGGCGTCGCGGTCGCCTGGCTGACGATCGACGACGATGACAACAATGAGGTGTGGTTCTTGGCGCATCTGCTCGAGTCGATCCGGCGGGTCCGTCCCGCTCTCGCCGAGTCGTTGGGGCAGGTGCTGGACCAGCACGGCGGTGACGCGAGCCGCTATGTCTTGACGTCGCTCATAGACGAAATCCACCAAAAGGACGACCGGATCGCGGTGGTGATCGACGACTGGCACCGCGTGTCCGACGCTCGAACCATCGCCGCCCTCGGTTTCTTGTTGGACAACGGATGCCATCATCTACAGATCATCGTGACCAGCTGGTCTCGCGCCGGACTACCGCTGAGCAGGTTGCGGATGCGCGACGAGTTGATCGAAATCGGTCCCCGTGCTTTGCGTTTCGACATCGACGAGGCATTCTCGTTCCTAAACGATGTCGGCCGCCTACAGCTATCGCGCGGGGATGTCGAGGCGTTGACCACATCGACCGACGGGTGGGCCGCTGCCCTGCGGCTGGCCGCATTGTCGCTGCGCGGCGGCGGCGACGTGAATAACCTGCTGGGCCGGCTTTCCGATGCCAGCGACGTGGTCGGCGACTTCTTGGCCGAAAACGTATTCGACACCATCGAACTCGATGTGCGCGATTTTCTGCAGACGACATCGATCACCGAGCGCACCTGCGGAGGGCTGGCCTCCGTGCTGGCGGGTGCGACGAACGGGCAGGCGATGTTGGAACAGGTCGAGCAGCGCGGATTCTTCCTGCAGCGGGTCGACGACGACCCGAATTGGTTCCGCTTCCATCACATCTTCGCCGAATTTCTGCGCCACCGACTCGAACGGGACCGCCCCGACCGGGTCGGAAAGCTTCACCGCACCGCATCGGTGTGGTTCGCTGAAAACGGCTACCTCAACGAGGCCGTCGACCATGCGTTGGCCGCGGGCGATCCTGGCCACGCGGTTGATCTCGTCGAGCTGGATGGCACAAGACTGCTCGAACACTCGAAGATGACCACGCTGCTCGGGATCGTCAAGAAATTGTCACCCGATCTGGTGGTCGGCCGACCCCGGCTCCAGTTGGTGATCGCCTGGGCGAACATCCTGTTGCAACGTCCGGCGCTGACCGACATCGCGTTGAACCGCTTCCAGGCCGCCCTGGCCCGCACGGACCTCTCAGAGGCGACACGGGCCGATCTGGGGGCTGAGGCGGACGTGGTGCGAGCAGTTGCCGAAGCCTTCGCCGATCGGATCGAGCGCGTAGATGATCTAGTGGCCGAGGCAATGTCGAGACCGGACACCCTGAATCCGTGGGTGCCCGGAGTCGCCGGAAATGCCGCGGCGTTCGCAGCGATCTACCGCTTCGATTTCGACGCGGCCCGCCGGCTGCTTGACCGTGCCGCGCCCTACCAGGAGGCGATGGGACCGTTCACCACTGTTTACGGACGTTGTTTGGCTGGCATCGCCGCCAGGTATCAGCTCGACATTCCAGATGCCCTGAAGAACTTCCGAGAAGCGTACGAGATCGCCACCGGTGTCGGACGCCACTCGCACGCGGCGCGGCTCGCGGGTGCGCTGCTGGGCGAAGCGCTCTACGAAACTGGCGACTTTGCCGAGGCAGCGCACCTACTTGGCGAGAGCGATGTACTGAGCTCCGACAGTGGCATAGTGGATTATCTGTCCGCCAGGTACGCGATCGGTGCCCGGCTCAAGGCAGCACAGGGGGATCGCGGGTCTGCGGCCGAGCGGCTGGCCGCTGGCGCGACCGCCGCGCAGCAGCTGCGGCTGCCGCGTCTAGCCGCAAGGATCAACGATGAGCGCGTCCGGCTGGGCATCGAGCTCCCGCAAGCGGTTACCGCCGGTTTGCGATCGCCGCGAACCATCCCCCACGGCAATGGAATCGCCACGATGACAGCCGAACTCGACGAGGACTCCGGGATCCGCCTGTTATCCGCGAGCGATTCCGCGGCTGACCGGGAGCAGGCGTGCCGACGGGCCGCCGATCTGGCCGCGGGAATCGACGGTGAGCGCAGACCCCTGTCGGCGCTGCAGGCACAACTGCTCCTCGTCGAAATGCTTACGGCCGCCGGCCGGACAGCGCACGCCCGAAAAGAACTGACGCCAGCTTCTGCCAAGTGCGCCGAACTCGGGCTCTCACGCCTCCTGGTTGATGCCGGACTCGGATAGAGCAAGAATTCAGAGTCGAGGGCGCAAGCTCGAGCCGCCCGCTCGCGCATTACTGGCGTCCCCAGCTGTCAATGGTGTCGCCGACACCGTCGGTTGCCCGCCGATGCCTCCGCGCGCCGTTGGGACAGCGCCTGTGACACGTTCGATCCCGCACGAACGGGCATTGCCGGCGCACAACTCGACGTCGGACCGCGCTCGATCGTCGCGCTTCGGTGCTGCGCGGGTGACCAAACGCGAGCTGCAGGTTATTGACCGGCGCGCGCCTTCGCAAGCTCACGTCCGCGACGTCGGTACTGAATCGTCAACACGACCACCCCAACGAATACCAGCGCTGCGATGATCGCCCCGACCAGGGACGCACCGCGGAATCCGGGTGCCTCCACGTCCATGATCCGTTGGCCCGCGTGCGCGGCGCTGCTGCCCCCGAGAACGATGCTGAGCGTCATCAGATTCGGCAATGCGAACACGAGCGCCACAAGGGCCGCGATACCGGCGATGACCCGCCCGCCGCGCTTGTGCCGAAACAGGACTGCCAGTAGCACTTGCAGCAACGGCACCAGCGTGCACACTCCGCCGAAGAGCAGACCCGACATAATACCCCGGGCGAAATCTCTATCGGCCAGCTCGCCCATCCGCTCCGCCCACCAGCGCGGGAGGAACGCCGCCAGAATGAAATACACGATGACCAGGACAGCGCCGAGGATCGCGGACATGATCACTCGCTTGAGCCAACGCGGCATTCCCGAATTCGAGGTCGTCGGTCGATCTTCAGAGTCGGTGGTCACTAGGCACCATCCTTGTTGCAGGCCTCGTGAGGAGGTTGGTTGTCGAGATGGCGGGAACCGCAGTGACAGCATGTTGTGGTTGCCCGTGTAGGGCCTTTACTACACCGCCGCCCCCGCACCGTCATCACTGCATCCTGACCGGCATTGACGCGGTCGATGCGGGACTCGAGTAGAGCAAAATTCAGTTCGGTGAGTCCTCACTATTCAGCACGCATCTAAGCCCGGATGTCCGCGGCGATCGCGCCGGTCAGCCGGATCAGGTCCTGCGGGGCCACCGCGACGTCCCAATGCCGCTTGCCGGCGCTGCAGAGCACCCGTTCGAAGCGCAACGCCGAGCTGTCCACCACGGTCCGCAGCCGCTTGCGCTGACCGAAAGGGGAGATGCCGCCGACCACATAACCGGTGGCCCGCTCGGCGGCGGCGGGTTCGGCCATGCCGGCTTTGGTGGCACCCAGTGCTGCGGCAGCCGACTTCAGCGACAACCGCGATGGCACCGGCACGATCGCGACCGCCAGCTCGTCTGGCAGCGCAATGATGAGCGTCTTGAATACCTGTTCGGGCGCAATGTCGCCGGACTGCGATAGGTCGCCGATGACGTCGAATTGGAAGGTCTCATGCGGCACATCGGCTTTGATCAGAGCCGTCAGAGCCGGCGTCGCGGCGCCGGTCACGCTATCGATCGTCGTGACCCGCCGCGCCCGGCTTCGCCGCGCTTGCGATCACGACGAGGGCCCGGCGTACCCCGGCGGGTTGACGCCTTCCACCCAGAAATCTTCGCCGAGTTTCGAACCCGGTATGCAGTCATACACCGACAGGTCGGTAACGCCGGATTCCACCAGTACGTCCTCGCACAGCAACGAGTGGCCGGTGTACTCCCGTGCGGGCTTGTTGAGGATGACGTAGGCCGAGTCGGAGTACACCTCGGGCTTGCGCGCCCGCCCCATCGCCTCGTCGCCACCGAGCAGGTTTTGCACCGCGGCGGTGGCCACCATCGTGCGCGGCCACAATGTGTTGGACGCAATGCCCTCGTCGCGCAGCTCTTCGGCGATCCCCAGCGCGCACAACGTCATGCCGAACTTGGCCATCATGTACGCCGTCGGCTTGAGCCATTTGCCGTCAAGCAGCACCGGCGGCGACAGCGTCAGGATGTGCGGGTTCTCCCGGCCCTTCATGTGGGCTATGCATGCTTGCGACACCGCATAGGTGCCGCGCACCTGGATGCCGTTCATCAGGTCGAACCGCTTCATCGGCACCTCGGTGATGGACCCAAGGTTGATCGCCGACGCGTTGTTGACGCAGATGTCGATGCCGCCGAACTGCTCGACGGCCTTCGCCACCGCGGACTCCACCGAATCCGGGTCGCGGACATCCCCGACGATCGGCAACGCTTGTCCGCCTGCTTCCTCGAGCTCCTTGGCGGCGGTGTACACCGTGCCCGGCAGCTTCGGGTGCGGCTCTGCGGTCTTGGCGATCAGGGCGATGTTGGCGCCGTCTTGTGCCGCGCGTTTCGCGATCGCAAGGCCGATGCCGCGGCTAGCGCCGGAGACGAACATGGTCTTACCTTTGAGGGACATTGCGTCACACTAACCCCTGCTCTGGCCGCCGATTTCCTGGGTGCGGCGCTCGCGGAGCGCGCGTAGATGAACGGCCGCCCAGGTACGAAACGGCCGCCATCCCGCCGACACCTCGCCAAATGTGCGGCCGGGCCCGTACCGCTCGGTGATCTCCGCCGAAAGGGCGTCAGGCTCGCTGTGACCGTCCATGGCGGCCGGGGTGAGGCCCCGCCGCAAACCACATCGGCGTTCACCGTCATCACCGGCCGCCGACCGGGAACAAGCGGGCAGCAAAATGCCGTTATTTGGTTCAGTCGCGGGCTGAAGTGGCCCGAAATGTGCATGGCCGTAGGATCGAGTGAGGGGAAATTAGAGTGTCGGTGGCAGTCCTGGAACGCCTGGAGTTCTCGCCAGGAGTCTTCGATGGTGCCGCAAGGGAAGGGACCGCGATGGCTGACGTCGATGGGACGGACAAGTCACCGTCGGACGCGCAGCTGGAGAATCACGAGACCCACCACGAAACCGACGCCGAACTGACGGCGCGTTTCGAGCGCGATGCGATTCCCTTGCTGGATCAGCTTTACGGCGGTGCGCTGCGCATGACCCGCAACCCCGCCGACGCCGAGGACCTGCTGCAAGAGACGATGGTGAAAGCCTACGCAGGCTTTCGCTCCTTCCGGGCCGGCACCAATCTGAAGGCCTGGCTGTACCGGATCCTGACCAATACCTATATCAACAGCTACCGCAAGAGGCAGCGACAGCCCGCGGAGTATCCGACCGAGGAGATCACCGACTGGCAATTGGCGGCGAACGCCGAGCATTCCTCCACCGGCCTGCGTTCGGCTGAAGTCGAGGCGCTGGAGGCGCTGCCGGACACCGAGATCAAAGAAGCACTGCAGGCATTGCCCGAAGAGTTCCGGATGGCGGTCTACTACGCCGATGTCGAGGGTTTCCCGTACAAGGAGATCGCCGAGATCATGGATACGCCGATCGGTACCGTCATGTCGCGACTGCATCGGGGCAGACGTCAGCTGCGCGGTCTGTTGGCCGACGTGGCCAAGGAGCGCGGGTTCACCCGTGGTCAGCAGGCGCACGAGGAGGTGTCGTCATGAGCGAGTTTTCCGTCCCCGCCGAGCCGTGCCCCAACGACGATTCGCACGGCGGGCTCGGCTGTGCGGAAGTGATAGCCGAGGTATGGACCCTGCTCGATGGCGAGTGCACGGCGGAGACCCGACAGCGGCTACGCCAGCACCTCGAGGCGTGCCCGGGATGCTTCAAGCATTACGGGATCGAGGAGCGAATCAAGACCCTGATCGCGACCAAGTGCACAGGTGACAAGGCCCCGGAGGGCTTGAGGGAGCGTTTGCGGCTGGAGATCCGGCGGACCACCATCATCCGTGGTGTGCAGTAGCGGTCTGGTTTAGGTGTTCGGCCGCTTGCCGTGGTTGGCCTTGTTGTACTTGCGGTCGCGCTTCTTACGGCCACGCTTGGCCATTGTTTGAACCTCCGTCGTTCCGCGGCTGCCGGGCGCCCGGCACCCGTCAGGGTGTCTACAGTCTCTCACGGTGCGTCCCATCGGCTGTCTCACCCCGTGTCAGAGCCCGCGCGCCGCGGTCCCGGCCGGTCTTGTGGTTCGATATACATGAGCCTATGGAAGCCTGATGAACCAGCAGCCAGCATGCGGAATGGCCGAATTGAGTGGGGTGAAGATGGCCGAGGATGTTCGCGCCGAGATTGTGGCCAGCGTACTCGAAGTCGTTGTCAACGAGGGTGACCAGATCGGTAAGGGTGACACCGTGGTGCTGTTGGAGTCGATGAAGATGGAGATTCCGGTCCTGGCCGAGGTCGACGGCACGGTCAGCAAGGTCAGTGTGTCGGTGGGCGACGTCATTCAGGCAGGCGACCTTATCGCCGTGATCAGCTAACCGTTGGACCCTTCATATCTTCCGCCGGGGAACGACTCAGGAAAAACTGATGTCCACCCTCGGTGATCTGCTTGCCGAACACACGGTGCTGCCGGGCAACGCCGTGGACCACCTGCATGCCGTGGTCGGGGAGTGGCAGCTGCTGGCCGACCTGTCGTTCGCCGATTATCTGATGTGGGTCCGCCCCGACGACGGCGCGCTGGTCTGCGTGGCGCAATGCCGTCCGACTACCGCGCCGACGGTGCTGCAGACCGATGCGGTGGGCACCGTCGTGGCGGCCGATCGGTTGCCGCTGGTCGCCGAGGCTTTCGCCGCGAGCGCCGCTGGCACCGCCCAGCGGGAAAGCAATGCGGGCCAAGAGCATGCGTGGCTGCTGCCAGGAACACGCGTTGCGGCCTCGCCGGTTCGGTACGGCGACCAGGTGGTGGCGGCTTTGACGCAGCATCAAACCGCGCCGGCGGCTGATCAAAATTCCGGCCATCTGGAGACCGCCTACCGGGAGTGCGCCGCCGATCTGGTGCACATGTTGTCGCAGGGCACCTTTCCTGACGTGCGGGACGTGGCGATGTCGCGTTCCACGCCACGGGTAGGCGACGGCTTCATCCGTCTCGACGTCGACGGCGTCGTCGCCTACGCCAGCCCCAACGCGCTGTCGGCCTACCACCGGATGGGCCTGACCACCGAATTGGAGGGCCACAATCTCGTCGAAGCCACCCGGCCGCTGATCTCGGACCCGTTCGAGGCGCAGGAGGTGGCCGAGCACGTGCAGGACTTGATGACCGGCGGGAAAAGCATGCGGCTGGAGGTCGACGCCGGAGGCGCCACCGTACTGTTGCGAACACTGCCGCTAGTGGTTGATGGCTCGAGCGCGGGTGCCGCGGTGCTGATTCGCGACGTCACTGAAGTCAAGCGCCGGGACCGGGCCTTGATATCCAAGGACGCCACGATCCGGGAAATCCATCACCGGGTGAAGAACAACCTGCAAACCGTGGCGGCGCTGCTGCGCCTGCAGGCCCGCCGGACGGCCAACGCCGAAGGGCGAGAAGCGCTGATCGAGTCGGTGCGGCGGGTGTCGTCGATCGCATTGGTTCACGACGCGTTGTCGATGTCGGTGGACGAGCAGGTGAATCTCGACGAGGTCATCGACCGGATCCTGCCGATCATGAACGATATCGCGTCCGTGGACAGGCCGATCCGGATCAACCGGGTGGGTGAGCTCGGCGTGCTGGACTCTGACCGCGCCACGGCACTGATCATGGTGGTCACTGAGCTCGTCCAGAACGCGATCGAGCACGCATTCGATCCGGCGGTTCGAGAAGGGTCTGTGACGATTCTTGCTGAGCGTTCGGCGCGCTGGCTCGATGTCGTGGTGCACGACGACGGACGTGGGCTGCCCGACGGATTCAGCCTGGAGAAGTCAGACAGCCTTGGCCTGCAGATCGTGCGGACTTTGGTGTCCGCCGAACTGGACGGGTCACTGGGGATGCGCGAAGCGCCCGGTCGCGGCACCGATGTGGTGTTACGGGTACCGATTGGCCGCCGAGCCCGGTTGCTGCTCTAGAACGCCACACAGCGGTGCGACCCCGACGATTGTCGAGGCCGCACCGTTGTGTGGAACTGGTATCAGACTCCGCTGCGGGCCTTCGTCCGGGCGTTGCGACGCTTAAGTGCACGCCGCTCGTCTTCGCTCATTCCGCCCCAGACGCCGGCGTCCTGGCCGGTGTTCAGGGCCCAGCCGAGGCACTCTGTGGTCACCGGGCACCGATTGCAGACCAGTTTCGCGTCAGCGATCTGCGCGAGCGCCGGGCCGCTGTTCCCTACCGGGAAGAACAGCTCCGGGTCCTCGTCACGACAGACCGCCTTGTGGCGCCAATCCATACGTTGTACTCCTCACTGAGTGCGCAGCAAGGCGCACGGGCATTTTTCTTCGGCTTCTAACTCGTGCATAAGAAAAGGTATCCGTACCCCTACACAACTTTCTGCATGCAACCTTCCGATCGTTTCACAGGCTCAACAGATGTCAAGGGTGTTACGTAGCCGCGTGGGCTATCTCACTTTGAGGATCTCTTATTCAAACCCTTACTCAGTTGTACTACACTGCATGGCCACTCTGCTCGAGATTTTTGTCTCGGGGCCCGTGTGACCCCCGATCATCCCAGGTCATGGCGTGTTTTGGCGGGCGGGCCGACAACCGCGAGTGCATCGGGAACCGCCCGGAACGTCATGGTTTCGCGCACGCCGAGATATTCGCCGTCGAACTGACTGGCGACTGGATCTCCGGTGGAGGTGACCTTCAGGCAAGGCGCGTCGTCATCGCGGATGAGTTGTTTGGCGTTCGGCTTCGGCCCCTTCGTGCAGATCTGGGCAAGCAATCTCAGCGTGGGAACCACCTTCATGCCGTCGACCGCGAACACGCCAAGGCCCGACTCGAAGGTGCAGCCGGGGTTGGTCACCATCGGCCGGTTGTTGCTGTAGGTCCATGGACTGGTGTTGGACACCCAGACGAAGTGCACGCCCGGAACGGGGTCGCGGTCGGGTAGCTCCAGCATGAGGGACGGTTCGCGGCGGCTGAAGGCGATCGTGATGGGGATCGCCACACGCCAATAGCGCAACGCGGTGACCTTAACGCCCTTGTCGCGTTGCGCTTCCACCCCGGCCACCACCTCCGCATCGACCCCCATCCCAGCGTTGATCACGGCCCACTGCTCACCGCAGTCGATCAGGCTGATGCGGCGCCACGTCTGGTGCCGGCGGTAGTCATCGAGCAGCTGGATGAGCTGGTTGGTGGCAGCGACCGGGTCCTTGGCGATTCCCAGTGACCTGGCCAGCACGTTCGCCGAGCCGCCAGGCACCACCGCGACCGCAGGCACTCGGCCGCTAGGCGGCCCCGAAGTGGCGGCGCCGGGGCGGCCGAGCAATCCGTTGACCACCCCGCTCACCGTGCCGTCGCCGCCGTGGACGACGACCAGGTCGATGCCATCCTGAACGGCCTGTTGTGCCAGTTCGGCGCCGTGACCGCGGTGGTTGGTGTGCTCGACGGTGAGTTGAAGACGGCTTTTGAGTGCGTTTGCCAGCAGGTCGCGAGCGGCTGGTGTGGTGGATGTGGCTGTTGGGTTCACGATCAGCACGGCACGCATGATCTACGAGCTTATGCGGGGGAATTAGCACTCCGCTGTGGAGCCGGTATGCGTGGTTACGCTGACGCTGTGACGACGTCTTCCGCCCCGGCTGCCGTCCGTGGCGCGGGATTTGTCGTCGTGGTGCAGGGCGCGGTCGCGCTGGTGGTGGCCGGGGTGCTGGTGGCGCGCGCGATCGCGGGAATCGACCAGCGTGGGGTCAACGGTTTGGGCACCGCGGTCTGGTTCCTTCTGGTTGGCGGCGTGGTGCTCGCCGCCGGGCGCGCGCTGGTGGTCGGCAAGCGCTGGGGCCGCGGGCTGGCTGTTTTCACCCAGCTACTCCTGTTGCCCGTGGCGTGGTACCTCGCGGTGGGCTCGCATCAGCCGGCCTTCGGGATTCCACTGGGCATCGTGGCACTGACGGTTCTGGTGTTGCTCTTCAGTCCCGCGGCCTTGCGCTGGGCGTCTGGAGATGATCAGGGCAGCGATCAGCCTGGTCCGGCCAGTTCAGCCAATGGCGGGCCGGACAGCCGATAGGTGGTCCACTCGCGCTGGGGCTGCCCGCCGATCCCGTCGTAGAGTGCGATGGCATCGGAGTTCCAGTTCAGTACCGCCCATGACAACCGCGTGTAGCCGTTGTCGACACATTCACCCGCCAGCGCGGTCAGCAGCGCACGGGCCAGGCCACGACGGCGAAACCTCGGCCGGACGAACAGGTCTTCGAGGTAGATGCCCGCGACACCGTCCCAGGTGGAGAAGTTGACGAACCACAATGCCATTGCGGCGACTTCGCCACCGACGTCAACGACATGCCCCTGCACCGTCGGAGATTTGGCGAAAAGCGCTGTGTGAAGTTGTGTTTCGGTGACAGTGCAATGCTCTGGGGCCCGCTCGAATTCGGCGAGCGCGTGGATCATGTCGGTAATGTCGGCGGTGTCTTCCGGCGTGGCGCGGCGGATTTTTTCGTTCAACGCTCAACTCCCAGCGCGTCCAGTATCGTGGCGAATTTCGTTGTGGTTTCGTCAACTTCGTCATCGGGATCGGATTCGGCCACGATGCCGCCGCCGGCGCGCGCGAGGGCGGTGCGGCGATCGGCCGACAGCTGCGCACACCGGATAGACACCACCCAGTAGCCGTCGCCGCTGGCATCACACCAGCCCACGGCCCCAGCGTAGAAACCGCGGTCACCTTCCAGCTCGGTGATGAGATCGGATGCGGCCTTGGTCGGCACCCCCCCGACCGCCGGGGTGGGGTGCAGTGCCAGCGCCAAATCAATTGCCGTAGTTGAGGTGTCGCGCAGCCGACCGGCGATCGGTGTGCATAGATGCCAGAGGGCAGCGGTGCGGCTCAATTGGGGCTCGGGCGCGAATGTCAGGTCGTCGCACAGTGGCTCCAGGGCGGCCCGCATCGTGTCGATGACCAACTGATGTTCGTGACGGTTCTTTGCCGAAGCGCCCAGCGCGGCGCCGTTGGCGGCGTCGCGTTCGGGGTCTGCGGCGCGTGGGGCTGAACCGGCAAACGGTTGGCACGCGACACGGTCGCCGGTGCGCGCGACCAGTAGCTCTGGACTGGCACCTACCAGGGCTGTGCCCGCGTAGTCGTCGCCGGCCGCGGTCAGGTCGACGAGATAGCCGTAGGCAGTCGGATCGGCGGCCACCAGCCGGCGCAGGATGACGCGGGCGTCCAGTGGAGCGTCAGCCGCCAGCTGCAACGCGCGGGCCAGCACCACCTTGCTCAGCGGGTTGCCCGGGGCGGCGAGCTGATCTCGGGCGCGGCTGATCCGGGCGCGGTAGTCGGCCGGCGGCGGGACGGCGGCGGCGATGCGCACCGTCGGCAGTGGGCCGCTGGGCCAGTCCGGCAGGCCATCGGTGCG
>JBEKNM010000064.1:0-13256 GCA_049522835.1 Mycobacterium sp. | reverse complement strand
CGACAACAAGGCGACCGCGTCTTCGCTGGCGACGCGCACCGATTCGGTGCGGGCCCGCGCAACGTCATTCCCGGAATCGTCAACCCATTTGAAGTAGCCTGCCGCCAATGCCACGAGCAAGGCTAATCCCGGCAGCACGCCATAAGCGACCACGCGCGACCAGGCGATTGAGCGTTTTTCGCGTGGGGCGTCGGGATCATCGGGCTCATCGGCGAGTAATGCGTCGTCCTCGGTTACCGGCTCTTCATCGGACTCTGTCGGCTCTATCTCTTGCGACATCGCCTCAGCCGAATCTTTTGCGTCAGCATTGATTGTCTCCTCATCGCGCCTGGCGGCATCAGCTTTTGAGGCGCTTTCGGTGTTGTCGCTGAGCGTCGTCATGGCACGAACACCACGCTGGACACCTTGGGTTCGTCGCCGACCGACTGAACCTCAATTCGCATCCGCCATTCCCGCGGTGCCTCCTCGCCGCCGGCAGTGCGCGACTTTACCGCGACCGCCACCAGCACCTGAGCCGAGTCGCCCCGCTGGGATTCCAGCCCGGCATCGGTGACCGTGCCTTCTGATTTCGACTGCGCCGCCTTGACGACCTCGATGAACGGCTTGGACCGTTGCTCGAAATCGTCGCGGAAAGCTCCGGTGGCTGTATCCAGGATCCGTTGCACGTCGGCATCGACTTCGGTGTAGTTGATCGACGTGAGGTTCACTGCGCCCTGGCGAGCAACCTGAACGAATAGATCGCGCTGGGCCTGGGCCTCATGCTTTTCGTAGGCGCGGTATCCAAGCCAACCAGCCAATCCGGTCAACGTCGCCACGATGACACCACTGGCTACCAGCGCCCGTCCGACGTGTGAAAGCCGCCGACCGGTTGCCCAGTTCCGCCAGCGCGAAAGCCAACCCGCGGGTTGACTTTCGTTTTCGTCGACCTCACCGACCTCATCGCGGTTATCGTCGCGGTCGATATCAGTTGATTCGGCGAGCTTTTCACTTGCATCAGGGTTATCAGGCTCGATGGCCATATTGCTCCTTACACATCGGACACAGGTTCGCGGGCTTAAGGTGGCGGCACAAGAAGTGACTGCCAGTCCTTGGCACGCGGGTGCGCCAAGTCGGACTCGGTGTAGCGATGCCCGTCGGGCCCTGTGTAGTCACCGTTGGCCGGGTCGTAGGTCGCGACCGCTACCGGAGCGGGCGGTGGCGCGGTGCCCCGCGGCGGTGGTAGTCGCGGATCTTGTCCCGGCGGATATTCCGGCACACCCTGACCGCTGGTGGTGGCGTTAGGGTCGCCCTTCCAGTTGTAGCCCTCGTTGAGCGGCACATACTCCTCGTCGCTTTCGCACAGCTCGACTGTGGGGGCGCGCTTCCACGGCTTGGTCTCGCACGGAATATTGCGTACTCCACGGACATTGAATTCCGAGTCCTGCGGCACACGGCAATACATGTCTGCCGCCGGGCGATCGGGAGCGTCGACGCTGGCCGGTGAGCGGCGCTGCGTCGGCGGCAGGTACCCGGTCGTGCACGGCGGCGGTAGGTTGATGTTCAGGTTGAAGTCCAACTGGGCGCCCCGGTACTCCTGTTTGGTATTAGAGCTCGGGACGACGATCGCCGCCATGGCTGCGATCCCTTGCGGAAACAGCACCAGCAGTTGTTCGATGTCGTGGCGGTAGACGACGGCGATGTCACCGAGGCTCACGAGGTTGGCGAACAGCACTGGCACCGCGGGCGCTACCCGATCGAACAGCGCGCGACCCTCCTCCAGACCGGAACTGCCCTGCGTCAGCAGGTCTCGCAGCGCCGCATCCTGCGCCTTGAACTGCGCCGTGATGGCTGCGGTTCGATCAGCCCAGGTCGCGATCGCGTCCGATGTCTGCACCTGGGAGTTGAGTACCGCAGGAGACTGGTCGATCAGGGCGGCAAGCGGGTCGACGGTCCGGCCTCCCGCAATGGCCAGTGCCGTCGACCCGTCGACGATCCGAGACAACTCGGGTCCAAGTCCACCGACCGCCCGGTTGGTCTCGTCGATCACCGTATGCAAGTTGTCACGAGGAATCGCCTGCAGCGCACGGTTGGTCAGGTCGAGCAGGTGCGCGATGTCGACGGGAACATCGACACGGCCTACGGGAATGACGTCGCCGGCACGTAGCGCCCGGGAATATTCTCCGTCCTTCCCAGGCTGCGGAGTCAGTTCGATGTACTGCTCGCCGATCGCCGAGCGGCTGTGCACCGACGCCTGGACGTCGAGGGGCACCTTGATGCCGGATCTCATCGCGAGCACCGCACGCACCCCGGTGGCGGTGACATCGACGGACTTGACCTGACCCACGTCGGTGCCCCGATAGGTGACGACCGAGGTCTGGTAGAGCCCACCCGACTGGGGCAGGTCGACAGTAACGGTGTAATCCCCGATCCCGAACAGCGTCTCGGGCAGCTTCATGAAGTTGAATGCCATTGCGCCACACGAAACTACCGTCACCAGAGTCAGGATCGACAATTGGATCCACGTCCGACGGCCCAGGCGCAGCAATTCAGTACCCCCCGTTGTGGTACGGAAAGGTCAGCGGGTTACCCCCCGTTGCCGGGCTCGGCTGCATGCCGATTGTGCGTCCCCACAGCAGTTCGAGTTGCGTAAGGTTACCTTCCCACCGCGTACCGGTGAAGATCCCTTGGTCGATGCGGCTCAACGTCAAATCGACAACCAAGGTGAGGTTGGCGTAGTCGCCGCGGAACCAATTCCTGGCGGTGGACGCCGGCCAGGGGTAGGCCACTAAGCCGTCCAGGCCCTTGGTGAGAGACGGCCCGGCATCGGCGAGTGACCGCAGCACCGGCGCGATGTTGCGCAGGTTGTTCACCAGAGTTTCCTTGCTCTGGTGGATGGTATCGGCCACGATCGCGCTGAACTTGCCGAGCTGGTCGATCGCATCGGCGATCTTGGTACGCTCTTCAGCCAGCACCGCCAGCGCCTTGGGCACGGTCGTCAACGCCCTGTCGACGACCGGATCCTTATCGGCGAACTGGCCGGCCAGCCCGTTGAGATTCTCGGCTGCAGCAATGATGTCGTCGGTCTGGTCGTTGGTACCAGCGATGAATTCGTCCAGCTGGTGCAGCAGACTGCGCATGTCGTTTTCGCGGCCGGCGAATGCTTTGGCGATCGCCTGATTGATTTCCTGCAGCTGAGCAATTCCGCCGCCGTTGAGCAGGATTGACACCGAGGCCAGAGTTTGCTCGGTGGTCGGATACATGCTCGCGTGCGACAACGGGATAACCGACCCGTTTTTCAGTTGGCCGACCGGCGGCTCATCTTTGGGCGGCGCGAGTTCGATGTGCTGCGAGCCGAGCAGGCTGG
Organism: Mycobacterium sp.; assembly: GCA_049522835.1. Classification (GTDB taxonomy): domain Bacteria; phylum Actinomycetota; class Actinomycetes; order Mycobacteriales; family Mycobacteriaceae; genus Mycobacterium. The sequence continues at coordinate 9,913 of JBEKNM010000064.1, read as the reverse complement.
TCTGGCCGAGCTTGGCGGTCGAATTGGCCGGCAGGTGGACATCGCCGTTGATGCGCATGGTGACCAGCGCGTGCCAGTCTTGGATCTCGATCTTGGTGACGTTGCCGATGTTGACGTCGTCAACCCGAACACGCGTGTTTTCCTGAATGGTTACGACATCAGGCATTTGGGCCTGGATCGTGTAGGAGCCCGGTCCCCCACCGGCGGTGCCTGGCATGGTAAAGGTATTCAGCCCCCGCCACCCGCACGCTGGAATCGCGGCGACGCACCCAACGCAGAGTGCCGTGGCTATCGCGCGTCTCATGATGTGCCCGTGGGGAGCATCAGATTCTGTAGCACTTGGGTGGAGTCGATCGTGTTGGCCGGCGGCGGCGGTGGCCCGGGCGGTGGCGGCGGTGGCTCGGCCGGCGGTGGCTGCTCGGCGGGCGGCGCCGCATCCGGTGGTGGTGGGGTCGCGTCAGGCGGCGGCGTGTAGCCAGGCCGAAGCCAGTCCTCGCTGTAGGTGATTTCGCTCGGCCGGGCCTGCGTCCCGACGAACGGGTTGATCCCTACCGGAATGTAGTTGTAGATGCGGTTTTTGATGACCGGATTGAGGTACTGCAGGCACAGCTTGGAAACTCGGTTTAAGCGCGCCCGGGAGGCCGCCTCGATTGCACTGCAGATAAACGAAGGGATGTCGGCGAAGTTGTTCAACGCCAAGATGCCGGTCATCGCGCTCTGCGCCGGCTGGTAGATGTTCAGAAAGTTCTGGAACACCGTCGGGGCGATGTGCAGAATCTGTTTGATATCACCGCGGCTGTCATTCAGCGCGGTCGTGATGGAACTCAGCCGGTCGAACGTGACACCAATTGATTCCCGGTTCTCCGCCAGAAAGCTGCGCACATCCGCCAGCGCCCCATCAAGGCCCTGCACCGCATTGGCGACCTCATTGGGTGTGTTCGACAGCACCGTCGTCACGCTGGCGAGGTTTTGGTTGAACGAGGCCAGCAGCTCGCTGCTGGAGTACAGCGCCGACACCAGCAGCTGCAGATTGCGCACCGTGCTGAAGATGTCGTCGGCGTGATCACCGAGCGCTGAAATCGTTTGGGACAGCTTGATTACGGTCTCGCGAGCGGTGTCTCCCTGGCCACGCAGGTTGTCCGCGGCCGAGTCGATGAATTCGCCGACCGAGTTCACGCCGCCGGGACTGGTGGGCTGCAGGGCGTCGGTCAGCTTTTCCAGCTGCTTGCGGAAGTCGTCCCACTCGACGGGCACCGCGGTGCGGTTCAGTGGGATCGATGCGCCGGGACTCAATTTGGGACCGCCGGAGTACACCGGGACGAGTTGGATTGCCCGAGAAGTCACCAGCGACGGCGACAGGATTGCAGCGCGAGCATCGGCCGGGACCGAATACTGCTTGTCGACGGAGAATGTGACCTTGGAGCTGGTGGGCTGCGGCTCGATCTTATCCACTATGCCGACGGCGACGCCGAGGATCCGAATCTCGTCGCCTACGAACAGGCCGTTGGCGTCGACGAAATACGCTGAATAGGTGTTCTTTTCGACATCCTTCCATAACTTTTTGCCGACCAGAAACGAAGCCACGGCCAGCGTCACGACCAGGCTGATGGCGGTTGCTTTTCGAAGGGTGTCTCGACTCATGTTCACGGCCCGTCGAAGTCGTGCGGCGACGGCGGTGGGATGGTCCGGATAGGTGGCGTCGAGGGCGGCGGTGAGGGCGGTTGGGACCACAGTGGGACCGGCGCGTTCTCCGGCGGTACGGGTGGAGTCCCGGTTGGTGGGTCCATCGCCTCGGATGGCAGCTTTTGGTTGGGGTCCAAGAACCGGTCGTACATATCGGCGTCGAGGACCGTCCCGCCGATCTGGCCGGGAATCAGGTTGGCCACGTAGGCTTTGAAAAATGGCCCCGAACCTAGACATTCGCCAAACGACACTGCATATCGTTTGAACTTGGGCAGGGTTCTCTGGATATCTTCTTTGCGGTTGTCGAGGACTTCTAGCACCCCGTTGAGCTTGTCGAGGGCAGGCTTGAGTTGAGTTCGATTGTCATCGACGAACCCCGAAATCTGATGCGAAACCGCAGTGAGGTTGTTCATCAGTGCGTCGATTGAATCTCTTTCGTCCAGCAGCGCGGCCAGCAGTGCGTTGGAGTCTGTTACCAGGCTGGCGATCTGTTGGCTGCGCCGGCCCAGTACCCCTGAGACCTTGTTGGCATTCGCCAACAGGCTGCGCAGCTGCGCGTCGCGGTTGTTGAGGGTGTCCGAGAACCGGGACACGCCCTGCAGCGCGGGTTTGAGATTCGGCGGTGTTTCCTTGAAGGTGTTAGCCAATGTCGTTAGTGCTGAGGATAGTTGGGCGGTGTCCAGGCCACTGATCGTGGTTGTCAAATCGCCCAGCGCGTCGGGAAGGTCATACGGCGAGGTCGTACGTTCCAGCGGAATGGTGCCCGTCAGCTTTCCGTCCCCACGCGACGTGAGCTCGAGCATCTTGGCGCCCAGAATCGTCTCTGTCTTGATCGCCGCTTCCGTGCGCTCGCCCAGCTCGATGCTGTTACGGACGGTGAACCCAACCCGGACTTTGGTGCCCTCGAGCCGGATGTCTGAAACCCTACCGACACCCATGCCGGAAACCCGAACCGTACTCCCGGGTTTGATGCCACCGGCCTCGGAAAAATAAGCGGAATAGTCATTCGTGTTCTTGACGAATGGCAGCTTGTTGTACTCGAAGGCGGCGATGACCACGCAGGTCACGATCGCGGTACCCATCACTCCTATCAATACGGGGCTGCGCCGGCCGAGCGGTTTGATCTTGGGTAGCTTCATTGCGGCGTGCACCGCCCGCTGGGCTGGCCCAACAGTTTGACGAAGATCGGGTTGCCCCCTTTGCCGTTGACCTTGAGCAACACTTCGCAGAGGTAGAAACCGAAATAGTCGCCATTCATACCCTGCCGGGCCAAGACCTGATAGACGTCGGGAAGGTCCTTGAGCAGTTTGTCGAAATATTCGCGGTCGGACAGCACCTGCCCAGACATGCGGTCGGTCTCGCGCACCACGTCCTTGATCGGCTGGCGTGACTGGACGAGCAGATCGGTTACCGACCCGGCGGCTGCGTTGATGTAGGCCAGCCCGGTGGAGATGTCTGTCTTACGCTGCGCCAAGCCGTCCACGAACTGGGACAGCTTGTCCAAGCCGTCAGAGAACTCGTGGTCGCGCGTGGCGAAAGTGTGCAGCACGGTGTTCAAGTTGGTGATCAGCTCGCCGATCAGCTCGCTGCGCCCGGCCAGGGTCGAGGTCAGCACCGAGGTCTGCGCCAGCACCGAGGCGAGGGTGCCGCCTTGCCCCTGGAAGATTTGCAGCAACTGACCGGACAGGGCGTTGACCTGATCGGGATCCAGCGCGCGGAACAACGGGCGGAAGCCCCCGATCAGCGCATCGATGTCCAGCGCCGGCGACGTTCGCGACAGCGGAATCGTGGTGCCCGGCGGCAGCCGGCGCGGGGAGCCGGGGCCCTCTTCGAGCGCGAGATAACGGTCACCGATCAAGTTCTCATAGCGCACGACGGCTTTGGTGCCCTCGGTGAGCCGCACCCCTTTGTTTACTGCGAAGCCGACGGTGACGGTGCCGTCACGATGCAGGGTGAGGTCGCCGACCTTGCCGGCCTCCACCCCGGCGATGCGGACAAAGTTGCCGGACTTGAGACCGGATATGTTCGTGAAAACCGCTTGATAGCCGGTCCGGTCTTCGAACCGAAGCTGACCAAACACCGCGATCAGCGTAAACGTGAATAACAGGCAGACCGCCGTGAACAGCGCCACACGAATTACGGTGCCCCTCGAGCCGGGCCTGTCTCCTATTCTCATGGCGGCGGCTGCCCCCCGCGGTACCAGTAGTGCGGCGCTTCCGGAGGGTTCTTGGTGGTCGGGAAGTAGTTGGCCCACCATGGATTGCCGACCCACGGACTGGTGCGGATCTCATCCGGAGCGGTGCCCCAGCCGGTGTCGGTGACCAGTTGACGCACTGGGAAGTTCGCGCTCGGGTCCGGCAGCGAACCACAGCTGGGCCGGCCCCCCGGACCGCCTGTGGCATTGACCTTGGGGAGGTGTTTCGGGTATCGGTACGGGTCGTCACCGAAAAGCAGGGCGGCGTCGAGGATCACAGAGTAGCCGTTGCCGCCCAATGCGTCTCGGCCGCCGTGATCCACGTACCATTGCGCACCCTGGAACAAGCAGGTGAAGGTCGGGGAGTATTTCTGCAGCAGCGCTGTGGTCGGATCGAGCAGGTTGAATGACCGCACGATGTTGGATTCGTTGTTGCCGATGACGCCAATGCCAGTCTGGCTGAAGCCCACTGCCGACAACAGCAGCGTGTCGAGCGAACGCTGGTTTTCGGTGAGGGTGGCGCTGCTGGTCGCTGCCGAGTCAAGTATCGACAGGATATTCTGCGCCGCATCGGAATAGGCGGCGGTGGTCTTGCCGAACAACCGCCAGTCCTTGTCAATCGTTCCCATCCGGGGGTTGACAGTCAGCAGCACATTGTTCGCACTGGTGATCGCCTGTCCCAGCCGATCGCCCTTGCCGCGCAACGATTGTGCGAAGGCCGACAAGATCGCGTTCAGCTTCGCCGGGTCAAGGGCTGCGACCACCGACTGCAGATTCTCGAAAACCGTGTTGACTTCGACGGTGACATTGCGGGAGTGCAGCACCGCGCCGGGCTTCAGCGCGGTAGGGCTGGGCTGGTCGGGCACGATCAGGTCGACGTACTTGGACCCGAACGCCGTGGTCGATTTGATCTCGGCCTCGAGGTTGCTCGGCAGATATTTGAATGGGCCCGGGTCCATCTTCAGCTGCAGCTGAGCCGCCTTCACGTCGGTGCCGATCGAAGCGACCTGGCCGACTTGCACGCCGCGCAACTTCACCTTCGCGCCGGGTTCCATTACCAGTCCCGCCCTGTCCGACACCAGCGTGAGCGGTATGAATGCATGGAATGTGCCCGAGAACGACGCAACGGTCAGCGCGACCAGACCCGCGACCAGGATGAACAACGTCGGCGCCCACCAGATCGGGTCGATCTTGCTCGAGCGGACTCTATTGATCCTGCGGGGTCCGCTGCTGCTGTGGTTGCTCACGCGGTCACCCCGACAGGTTGAAGTTGCCGGACTGCCCGTAGACGGATAGCGAAATCATCAGGCACACAAAGGCCGTGACGATCATCGATGACCGCACCGAACGACCGACAGCTTCCCCTACACCGGCAGGACCACCTGTCGCGGTGAAACCGTAGTAGGTGTGCACGACCATCACACCCGTCGCCATTGCCAGCACCGCCGCGAAAGACCACAACAAGTCGGTGGGACGCAAAAACGTGGAGAAGTAATGCTCGTATACGCCACGTGACTGGCCGTAGATATAAAGCGTGCCGAACTTGGCCGCGTAGAACGACATCAGTATCGCGACGGCGTAGAGCGGGATGACGACCAGGACGCCGGCGATGATTCGCGTCGACGCCAGATAGGTGACCGAGCGGATACCCATGACTTCGAGCGCGTCGATCTCCTCGTTGATGCGCATCGCGCCCAGCTGCGCCGTGGTGCCCGCACCGATCGTTGCGGCCAATGCCACCCCGGCCGTGCACGGCGCGATCATCCGGACGTTGAAGAATGCCGACAGAAATCCGGTCAGCGCCTCGACTCCGATGTTGGACAAGGTGTCGTAGCCCTGCACTGCGACAAGGGCACCGGTGGTCAAAGTGAGGAAGCCAATGATGCCCACGGTGCCCCCTACCACCGCCAGCGCACCTGTGCCCAAACCCATCTCGGCGATAATCCGCAGCAGTTCTCCCGGATAGCGCCGCACCGCATCAACGGTTGAGGCTAAAGATTGCCCATAGAACGCGGTCTGTTCACCCAGCTTGCGGGTGGCAGCAACCAGCCTGGGTCCAATAGTGACGAACCACGTTGGCTCGCGCGCTTCACCGCTCATTTGGCGGTCACCTTTATTCCGAGCGCGGTGATCACGATGTTGATGCAGAACAACGCCATGAACGAGAACACCACGGTCTCGTTCACCGCGTTCCCGACACCGGTGGGGCCGTTGCCCACCGACAGGCCCTTGTAGCACGCGATCAGGCCGGCGGATAACCCGAACAGGGTCGCCTTGATGAGTGAGATCACTACCTGCGGTAGCCCCGTGAGCAGTGTCATCCCGGCGATGAAGGCGCCGGGTGTGACGTGCTGAACGAAGACCACGAAGATGTAGCTGCCGGCCAATCCGGTGACAGCGACCACCGAATAAAGCAGCATCGCGACGAAGGTTGCGGCGATTATGCGCGGAACCACCAGGGCCTGAACCGGATTGATGCCGATCACCTTCATCGCGTCTATTTCTTCGCGGATGGTGCGGGCGCCCAGGTCGGCGCACATTGCGGTCGAGCCGGCGCCGGCAACAGCCATCGCCGTGACGACCGGCCCGACCTGGGTCACCGACGCCAGCGCCGCACCGGCACCTGAAAGATCGCCTGCGCCGATCTCGACGAGCAAGATGTTGAGGACGAACACGATGAGCACCGTGTAAGGAATCGACAGCATGATCGTCGGGAAAATCGACACCCGGGCGACAAACCAAATTTGCTCAAGAATCTCGCGCCAGGCCCACGGCCGTCGCACCAGCGTCACCAATGATTCTGCGCTGAGCATAAAGAACTCGCCCAGCGCGTTCATGGGCTTTGCGAAGGTGGTGCCGCTCATGGGGTCTGCTTGGCCCCCCCGGTCGTCCACATATTCTTACGACTCATGCCGCCCCGATTTATGTCAATGAAATAAATAAGTTCGAATTTCTCGTAATTCCTTGTCCCGCAAAGAATTAAGGCTATCCGCAGAAAAGATCAGGCCATGCCGCTTAATTGCAGATAGAAACATGACGCGAGTTTATAAGCAACCCCATACGCATTTATAGGGTTGAAATCAACCAGAGGTAATCTGGCGAAGCTCAGCCGACGTTGGTGCCGCCCTCAGCGATCCGGCGTACGGCGTTGACGAACACGTCAATTTCTTCAAACGTGTTGTAGAACGCGAACGACGGTCGAACGGTGGCCTCTAAGCCAAGGCGACGCAGAATTGGCTGTGCGCAGTGATGGCCGGCACGCACCGCGATGCCTTCGGCGTTGAGCGCCTTGCCGACCTCGAGCGGCTGGTGTCCGGCCAGCACGAAGGACAGCACGCTGGCCTTCTCGGCTGCGGTGCCCACCAGGCGGACACCCGGGACGTCGGCCAGGCGAGGGGTCGCGTACTCCAGCAACGCGTGCTCATAAGACGCAATGCGCTCGATGCCTACCCGCTCGACATAACGCAGCGCCTCGCCGAGCCCGACGGCGTCAGCGATGTTGCCGGTGCCGGCTTCGAACTTATTGGGCGGTCCCTGATACAGCGACCGCTCCAGCGTGACGTCGGCGATCATATTGCCGCCACCCTGCCACGGCGGCGTCTCGGCGAGAGCGTCTTCGCGACCGTAGAGCACACCGATTCCGGTGGGGCCATAGATCTTGTGTCCAGAGAACGCAAAGAAGTCGACGCCTGCCTCCGAGACGTCGACCGGCAGATGTGGAATCGACTGGGCACCGTCGATCAGCACCCGTGCGCCGTAGCGGTGACCCAACTCCACGATCTTCTCAACCGGCGTCACTGTGCCCAGCGCGTTGGACACCTGAGTGGCCGCCACCAGCTTCGTCCTCGGCCCCAGCAGATCCTCGAATTCCGACATCAGCAAATTGCCCGCGTCATCAACCGGCGCAACTTTCAGGATCGAACCCGTCTGCTGGGAGAGGAGTTGCCACGGGACGATATTGGCGTGGTGCTCCAAATGAGTGATGACGATCTCATCGCCGGGTAGCAAATGCTTGCCACCCCAGGCATAGGCCACCAGGTTAATGGCTTCGGTGGTACCGCGAACAAAGATGATCTCTTCGGCCTTCGCCGCGCCGATGAAACGCCGAACCGTGTCCCGCGCTTCTTCGTACGCATCGGTCGCCCGGGCCGCCAACTCGTGCGCCGCGCGATGGATGTTGGAGTTCTCGTGGGCGTAGAAGTGCGACAGTCGGTCGATCACCACTTGCGGCTTCTGGGTGGTCGCGGCGTTGTCGAACCAGATCAGCGGTTTGCCGTTAACGGTCTCCTGCAGGATCGGAAAGTCCGCCCGCACCGCGTTGACGTCGAACACCTCGTGCTCGTCGGGCAACCGGGGCACCGGGTCGGCTTTGGTGAGGAAGTGATAGTTGTGCTCATCGACGACCGGCGCCGCCGGTGGCGCATCAGACCAACCCAGGTCGACAACCGATGGCGCTCCGGGCAGCCACTCCGGCGGTTTTGGGGGCGCCGAACCCCGCGGCGCCACCGGAACAGTCGGCTTGCCGGAATTCGAAGCCCCGGCCAGCACACCGGGCACGGTCGGCACGATGCCCTGGCTCGGTACCGCGAAGGCAGTCAGATCAGCGACGCCCGGCGGTAGGAAGGGATCGGCCACACTGGCGGTGGCACTGGCGGCCGACGGCGCTGCGGTCGTATCGGGCACGTTGCCGCGCGGGGCGACGGGCACCGTCTGCGGTAGCCCCTCGGGTTCCGGAGAGGTCGGCGCCGGGAGATAGATGTCCCGGATACCGACCAACGGAACCGGAGCCGGATACAGGTCGGCTGAGCCCGCCGCGGCCTGTCCGGCCGATGTGGCGGCCGTGGTGTCCGGCACGCTGCCGCGCGGGGCCACGGGCGCTGCCTGCGGCGGGCTGTCGGGTCCCGGTCGGATACTGGCCGCATACAACTGGCTGGCCAGCGCGGCGAGGTCCGCTGCGCTGATGGGCAAGTCGCTTTCGGCGTCTACCGACCGGTACTCACTTGTACTCATGGAACTGGTCCACCGCGACGTCGTCGAGCACGGCGAGCGCGTCGTCAGTGAGGACGGCCAGGGACGTGTAGAGGGTGACCAGGTAGGTCGCGATCGCCGACTGGTTGATGCCGGTGAACCGCACCGACAGCCCCGGCGCCTGCTCGCCGACCAGCCCCGGCTGGAACAGGCCCACGACTCCCTGGCGTTCCTCGCCGGTGCGCACCAGGATGACCTTGGTCGTGCCGTCCTCCAGCGGAACCTTGTCCGACGGAATCAACGGAATGCCGCGCCAGGTGATGAACTGCGCGCCGAACAGACTCACAACCACCGGCGGCACTCCGCGGTAGGTGGCCTCGCGGCCGAACGCGGCGATGCCCTGCGGGTGCGTCAGGAAAAAGCTCGGCGTCTTCCAGACCTTGGTGATCAGCGCGTCCAGGTCGTCAGGCGTGGGAGCCCCGCCGAGCGTCTGGATCGTCTGCTCCGGGGTCGCCTGCGCAAGTAGCCCGTACTCGGGGCTGTTGACCAGCTCGAATTCTTGACGCTCCTTGATCGTCTCAATGGTCAGCCGCAGCTGTTGGGCGACCTGATCGTGCGGACTCGAGTACAGGTCGGAGACGCGGGTGTGAATATCGAGCAATGTCGAGATCGTCCGCAGCGTGTACTCGCGCGGGCTGGTCTCGTAGTCGACGTAGGTCTCGGGCAGCGGGTCTTCGGTGCCGGCGCCCTCATCGGCATGGATCGCGACCTGCTCGGGGTTGACCACGCGGTTCACCCGATAGATACCGGCTTCGACCGGCACCCAACTGAGCAAGTGCAGCAACCAGCGCGGCGTGATGGTTGAGAGCTGCGGGACAGTCTTGGTCGCATTGGCAAGCTGCCTGGCAGCGAGATCGCCAAGAGCCTGGGACTCGTTCTGAGCCGACGTCATCGTGATCCTTCCGTCTTCTTCGGATGATAGGGCGGGTGTCGGGCTGAATAATGACGGCCGACCAATTGCGCCGCTCCGAGCCTAGGCAAGTGTAAAACTCATCGAGAATTTATTAA
>JBEKNM010000063.1:0-13458 GCA_049522835.1 Mycobacterium sp. | reverse complement strand
GCTTCCATCGTGGTCTCAACGGCGTCGACCTTGTCGGGTGCGGCCAGGGTGCCAACTCCTACCGGGCCGATAGGCCAGTCCGAGTTGAGCATGTCCATGGTCTGTTGGGCCCGCAGACCGGGAGGAGTCCTGGTGTCGATACCCCGGCCCGGGTTTGCGGCGTTCGCCTGCAGGGAAGGCGGCGGCGCGCAACCCGGCGCCAGCGTCAAGACCAGAGCGGCGGCCACGCTGAGCGCCGCCGCACGGTGACGTGCCGAGCGCCGGCTAACCAGTCTGGCTCTTCCCGGCAACGTCCAACACGACCTCGAATTCCAGCAGCGACGCGCCAGTCGCCACTGGGTTCGCCCGTTGACCAGCATGGGCTTCGATAGCAGGCCCGCTCGCCCACGCCTGGAATGCTTCATCGGACTCCCACTGTGTCACCACGAAATAGCGACTTTCGCCCTTGACTGGACGGAGCAGCTGAAAGCCGAGGAAGCCCGGAGTGTTGTCGACCGAGTGCGCGCGGTGCGCAAATCGCTTCTCCAGCTCAGGGCCAGCATCCGCGGGTACCTCGATTGCGTTGATCTTCACCACTGGCATGCAGGTTAGGTTACCGCGCCCCATTTGCCTGACCTGTCAGAGGTCGGGCAGAGACAGGCCGCAAGATAGAGCCATGGCCCCTGAACTGTTGACCTGTCACGGCGGGCAGGGTGAGCCGTTGGTACTGGTCCACGGCCTGATGGGGCGGGGCACCACGTGGTCGCGTCAGCTGCCGTGGCTGAGCCGATTGGGCACCGTGTACACGTACGACGCGCCGTGGCACCGAGGCCGTGATGTCGAGGATCCGCACCCGATCAGTACCGAACGCTTCGTGGCCGATCTGGGTGACGCGGTGAGCGCGTTGGGGGCGCCGGCCAGGCTGGTCGGACATTCGATGGGCGCCCTGCACTCGTGGTGCCTGGCCGCGGCGCGTCCTGATTTGGTTTCGGCACTTGTCCTCGAGGATATGGCGCCGGATTTCAGAGGTCGTACCACCGGTCCATGGGAACCCTGGCTGCATGCTCTTCCGGTCGAATTCGATTCTACCGAGCAGGTACTCGATGAATTCGGTCCCGTCGCAGGGCGATATTTCCTGGAAGCCTTCGACCGCACCGCCACCGGCTGGCGGCTACACGGTCACACCTCGCGATGGATCGCGATCGCCGCGGAATGGGGCACCCGCGACTACTGGGGGCATTGGCTGGCGGTGCGTTCGCCGGCGCTGCTCATCGAAGCGGGCATCTCGGTCACGCCGCCAGGCCAGATGGCCGCGATGACCAAAACCAGCTGTCCGACAATCTATTTGCATGTGCCCGAAGCCGGTCACTTGGTCCACGACGAAGCGCCGGGGGTATACCGCCGGGCAGTCCAGTCATTTCTGACGGCGCGCACCCCGCGCACCTGAAGCGGCTACTCCTCGCCGGCCAGCGCGAACCGGCCGTCGACGGTCCTGGTCACCAGGCCGTCGACAAGCAACGAATCCAGCGCGCGGTCGCGCTGCTGGGTATCGGTCAGCCACGCCACGTCCAGCTCGGCTTGGGTGACGGGGGAGTGATTGGCACGCAACACATCTAGCAATCGTCCGCGGACCTGACGGTCGGTTCCGGCGTAGGTTTGAACACGGCGAGCCGGCCCCTGCCCGGGGGGATAACCTGCGTGCCGCCAGGCACATTCGCCAAGCGGGCACAACCCGCAACGCGGTGTGCGTGCAGTGCACACCGTCGCGCCTAATTCCATCAGCGCCACCGAAAACTGCGGCGCGGTTTCATCACGCGGCAGCAGCGCTGAGACGTCGGCGTGGTCTCGCACCGCAGACGCCGCACCGGCGTCGGCGCGGCCGTGCACGGCGCGCGCCACAACGCGGCGCACATTGGTGTCCACCACCGGAACCCGCTGACGGTAGGCGAAGCACACCACGGCGCGCGCCGTATAGCTACCGACGCCCGGCAGCGTCAGCAGGGTGTCAAGGTCGTCGGGAACCGCATCGCCGTGCTCGCGCGCAATGACGGTGGCGCATTCATGCAACCGCATGGCCCGCCGCGGATATCCCAGCTTGCCCCAGGCGCGCAGCACGTCGGCGGCGCTGGCCGCGGCGGTGGCCGACGCGGTGGGCCACCGCCGCACCCAGTCTGGCCAGATCGACAAGACCCGCGCCACCGGCGTCTGCTGCAGCATGAATTCGCTGACCAGGATCTGCCACGCGGTTACGCCGGGTTCTCGCCAGGGCAGGTCACGGCGCGATCGTTGGTACCACTGCAGAAGCTCGTCCGCCGGGATGTGCGGTCGGCTAGTCATGGGCGGCCGCGGCACAGCAGAATGTGTGCCATGCCCAACGCCAATCCGGTAACCGCATGGAAAACACTCAAAGAGGGTAACGAGCGGTTCGTCGCCGGCAAGCCCGCGCATCCCAGCCAAAGTGTCGAGCACCGGGCGGGCCTGGCCGCCGGGCAGCAGCCGATCGCGGCGATATTGGGCTGCTCGGACAGCCGGGTGGCCGCCGAGCTCATCTTCGACCAGGGCCTGGGCGACATATTCGTGGTTCGCACGGCCGGGCAGGCCATCGACACGGCAGTGCTCGGCTCCATCGAGTACGCGGTGACGGTACTCAACGTCCCGCTCATCGTCATCCTCGGCCATGACGGCTGCGGTGCCGTCAAGGCCGCCATCGGCGCGATCGACGACGGCGCAATACCCGCCGGTTTCGTGCGGGACGTGGTGGAACGGGTCGCGCCGTCCATCCTGTTGGGCCGACGCGACGGCCTGACTCGTGTCGACCAGTTCGAGGAACGACATGTACGCGAAACGGCGGCGCAGCTGCTGGCGCGTTCCACGGCCATCGCGGAGCGGGTGTCCGCGGGCACCCTGGCGATTGCGGGCATCACTTATCGCCTCGCCAAGGGGAAGGCGGTGTTGGTCGATCAAGTCGGCGACATCGGAGAGTAATTTCAAGACTTGTTCGCCGCTCCTAACACGGCGGTTGGTCAGCTAACTTGCGACACGCCGAGGCGGGTCTAACGAATCGACGTGACCTGGACCTACGGTGTCACTGTGCTGGATCTGGAACCGCATGGCCCGCTACCTACAGAGATCTATTGGCGGCGCAGGGGCTTGGCCCTGGGCATCGCGGTCGTCGTGCTAGGGATTGCTGTCGCCACTGTCATCGCGTTCGTCAGCGGCAGCGCGGGTGCCAAACCCGCCAACGCCGACAAACCCGCCTCCGCTCAAAGCCATCCGGGCTCGCAGGCGCCTCAGGCGCCGCCACCGCCGCCCGGGCCGGAAGGCAACCCCCCAGGGGCGCCGCCGCAGGGGCAAAACCCGGAGTCCCCCACCCCCACCGCCGCCGTCCAGCCGCCACCGGTGCTGAAAGAGGGGGACGACTGCCCCGATTCGACGCTGGCAGTCAAAGGACTGACCAACGCGCCCCAATACTTCATCGGGGACCAGCCGAAGTTCATCATGGTCGTCACCAACATCGGGCTGGTGTCCTGCAAGCGCGACGTCGGGGCCGCGGTGCTGGCGGCCTACGTCTATTCGCTGGACAACAAGCGGGTGTGGTCGAACCTGGACTGCGCGCCGTCCAACGAGACCCTGGTCAAGGCCTTCACACCGGGCGAGCAGGTGACAACCTCGGTGACCTGGACCGGGATGGGGTCGGCGCCGCACTGCCCGCTGCCGCGGCCGGCGATCGGGCCGGGCACGTACAACCTCGTCGTACAGCTGGGCAATCTGCGCTCGCTCCCGGTTCCGTTCATCCTGAACCAGCCGCCACCGCCGCCGGGGCCAGTGCCAGGTCAGCCGGCGCTCCCGCCGCCGCCGGAAGCGCCGCCGGCGGGCGCACCCCCCGGCAACTGAACTCAATTAAGCGTATCGGCGATCGTCGACTCCGCCAGTTGCGACAGCCCCTCCCGGACATGGCGAGCCCACATCCCGCCGATGCCCTCCACCGATTGCAGGTCATTGGCGCTGGCCGCCAGCAGGCCCTGCAGCGTTCCGAATGCCCGGACCAATAGATCGACCTGGGCGAACTGCAGCCGCGGAATACCGGCCATCGCGCGGTAGCCGCGCGGGCTGAGCGCCGAGTCCTGCGCCTCTGTAGTTGTAGGATATCCGAAAACCTTTGCCAGCGAACTGAAGTCGAGCAGGTCAGTGTCCGACAAGGCGTCCAGCTCCTCGAGGGTGGCGGTGATTTGTTCTATGGATAGCGGCTCGGGACTGGCGTGGTAGTCGCGCACGATCAACTCACGCGCAGTGTCGTTGCCGCCCAGTAGCTCCTCGAGCTGCAGTCGCAGTTGTCGCCCGTCGGTGCCCAGCTCGACGACGTCGGAGTCGATCGCCAGACCGATCCGCCGGACCAACTCGAGCCGTTGCACCACCGTCATCACGTCGCGTAGCGTCACGAAGTCCTCGATCTCGGCTCGCGACAGTTGCCGGCTGACCTCGTCGAGCCTGGTCTTATAGCGTTCCAGGGTTGCGATGGCCTGGTTGGCCCGCGACAGGATGGTCGCGGAGTCGGCCACCACGTGGCGCTCCCCGCCCACATAGACGGTCACGATGTTCATGGAGTGGCTGACCGAGATCACCGGGTAGCCGGTCTGGATCGCGGCCCGTTCCGCCGAGCGGTGGCGGGTGCCCGATTCGTCAGTAGGTATGGACGGATCGGGCACCAACTGCACGTTGGCCCGCACGATGCGGCTGCCGTCGGTGGACAGTACGACGGCGCCGTCCATCTTGGACAGCTCGCGCAGCCGGGTCGGTGCGTATCGGACGTCGAGAGCGAAGCCGCCGTCGCAGATGGCCTCGACACTCTCTTCGTAGCCGAGCACGATGAGCGCGCCGGTACGGCCGCGCAGGATGCGCTCCAAGCCGTCGCGGAGCCCGGTGCCGGGTGCCAGGCGGCCGACGGTCTCACGCAGGGTCGGACGGGTCACAGCGTGTCATTCTGCTACGCGCGGGCGCGCGGCGGAGGCATGTCTAGCGGATGCGGTCCGGGCGGTCGACTGCTGCGGTGATCGGCGACGTCGATCATGTGCTCCAGCGCCGCGACGATGGTGGGTGCGCTCAGCGCGCGCATACCCGGCGGAACCACATCGGATCGGGGGTCAGAACCCGCCGGGATCAGTGCGGTGGTGAATCCCTGGCGCGCGGCTTCGGCCAGCCGCCGTTGCATACCGCTGACTCGCCGCAGGTCGCCCGCCAGCCCTACCTCGCCGATCATCACCGCCGTGGTGGGCAGTGGCAGATTCACGTATGCCGAGGCCAGCGCGATCGCGACCGCGAGATCAGACGACGGATCGGTCAATCGCATGCCGCCCACGGTGGACAGGTAGATGTCATTGGCAGCGATGGTCAGCCTGGCGTGCTTTTCCAGTACAGCAGTGATCATCGCGGCGCGGGCATGGTCGATCCCGCTGACGGCGCGACGCGGCGAGCCGCCGCTCGACGGCGCGAGCAACGCCTGTACTTCACCGATCAGCGGTCGCTTTCCGTCCAGCGAGACTGTGATCGCGGTGCCGGCGACCGGCGTCGGCCGCTGATCCAAGAACAGGTTCGACGGGTCGGCCACGCCTTCAATCCCGTTGTCGTGCAGCATGAAACATCCGACTTCGTCGGCCGCGCCGAATCGATTCTTGATTCCGCGGACCATCCGCAACGAGCCGTTGCGGTCGCCTTCGAAATGCAGCACCACGTCGACGAGGTGTTCCAGCGAGCGCGGCCCGGCGATGGCTCCGTCCTTGGTGACGTGGCCGACCAGGATCAGCGCAACACCGTTGGCCTTGGCGGCCGCGGTCAGCGCCGCCGTTACCGCGCGCACTTGGGTGACGCCGCCGGCGACGCCGTCGGCTTCGGTAGTGGACATGGTTTGCACCGAGTCCACGATGACCAGCGCAGGCTGGACCGTTGCAATGTGGTCCAGCACCGTGTGCAGGTCTGATTCGGCGGCCAGATAGACCTCGTCACTATCGCAGCCGATCCGGTCCGCGCGCAGCCGGATCTGGCCGGCGGACTCCTCACCAGAGATATACAGCGCGCGCCGGCCAGACTGTGCCCAGCGGTATGCGGCCTTGAGCAGCAGCGTCGATTTGCCGACGCCAGGATCGCCCGCCAGTAGCGTCACCGAACCGGGCACCACGCCGCCGCCGAGCACCCGGTCGAGCTCATCTATCCCCGTTGAGCGGTGCCGATTGAGGTTCGGCTCGATGGAACTGATCGGAACGGCTTTCGAAGCCGAAACCAGATTCGCGGGACGACGGCCGCCACCAACCGCGCTGAGCACGGCCACTTCGTCGACTGTGCCCCAGGTGCCGCATTCCAGGCAGCGCCCCACCCACTTGGCGGTGACATGGCGGCATTCCGAGCACCGGTACTGCGAGCGCGCGTTTGCCACTCCATGACCGTATCGGCCTGGTGCGACAAGCCAGGTGTGACAGGCCGTTAGACCAGCCCGGCCGAAATCGGCACCATCACGCTGGCCTGCCCAGCCTTCTCGAAGTTGAAGGTGAAGTTGTAGGCAAGGCCGTTTGTGATGGGCTTGGCCAAGGCGACAGTCGCCTTGGCCGCATTGTTGGAGTCCATGGGGCCTGGTGCTACGTTCCGGCCCTCTGGTGTACCGATGAACAGCATCCCGCCGGCGGGCAGCTGACCATCGCCGCCGCTGAGCGTTACCGTGCCGATGTCACTGGTGATGCCGACCAGTCTGTCGGTGGTATCCGGCGATTGATTGACGGCCACCAGCACCAGGTCCACGGTTCGGCCCCGCTCGATGAAGTCACCGGTTTGCGCGGCTTGGATGCGTACGTCGCGCAGCGCCACGTTGTTGAACGTGACCTTGTTGCCGTTGACGGCGGGCTCCTGGACGGCCATCTGCGAGATCTGACCGGCTCCGCAACCGGCGAGCGCGGGGATGAGCAAGGCGATCAGAGCCACGGCGGCCCGCCCGGAGAGGCGGATCTTGAAGCGGTTCACTCAATGCCTCCTGCTGGGCCGGCGGTTCGACTTGCAACTATGCGCTTTGCAACTATGCACAGTAGTAGGAACGTGCCGCCGGCGGTAGCGCGGGACGCTGGACCAGCAACAAGATCAGCTCAGCAGGGTTCCCGACGGGGTACCCGCAGGTCCGAGCCGGGACGTTGATAGTGTGTTGCCTTGCACGTCTTACTCCACCTGTCAACCCCTAATCTGGGAGCGCTGTGCCCCTGACCTGCACTGTTGATCCCCGCGCATTGGGTCGCCGTGTTAGAATGAAGCAACGAAAGGGGCTCGAATCAGATGATCTTCAAGGTCGGCGACACCGTTGTTTACCCGCATCACGGTGCTGCGTTAGTCGAGGCGATCGAAACCCGGACCATTAAAGGGGAACCAAGAGAGTATCTCGTCTTGAAAGTGGCGCAGGGCGACCTGACAGTTAGAGTGCCGGCCGATAACGCTGAGTACGTCGGTGTCCGCGACGTCGTCGGACAAGAAGGTCTCGACAAGGTGTTCCAAGTGTTGCGCGCCCCGCACACCGAAGAGCCGACCAACTGGTCACGCCGCTACAAGGCCAACCTTGAGAAACTCGCCTCAGGGGACGTCAACAAGGTGGCTGAGGTAGTGCGCGATCTGTGGCGCCGCGACCAGGAACGCGGTTTGTCCGCCGGCGAGAAGCGCATGCTGGCCAAGGCACGGCAGATTCTGGTTGGGGAGTTGGCGCTGGCCGAGAGCACCGACGATGCCAAAGCGGAGACCATCCTCGACGAGGTGCTGGCCGCCGCTTCTTGACTGACCTGAGGCTCTGGTGGTCGGGGGAACGGGCGCCTCGGGCAAAGTAGTCGCAGTGGTCCCCGCCGCAGGGTCGGGGCAGCGGCTGGGTGCCGGTATCCCGAAGGCATTTTGCGAGCTCGACGGGCGCACGCTTGTCGAACGCGCGGTAGCGGGTTTGCTGGAATCCGGGGTTGTCGACCGTGTCGTGGTGGCCGTGCCCGCCGACCGTGTCGAGCAGGCCAGCCAGCTGCTGGAAAAGCGGGCCACCGTCGTCGCCGGCGGGCCCGACCGTCGCAAGTCCGTAAGCCTGGCCCTGTCGGTCTTGCCCGAGTCGGCAGAACCGGACTTTGTGCTGGTGCACGACGCCGCGCGGGCGCTGACGCCGCCAGGGTTGATACTGCGTGTGGTCGACTCGTTGCGGGCCGGTCACGCCGCTGTGGTGCCCGCACTGCCACTGTCTGACACCATCAAGGCCGTGGATGCCAACGGGGTGGTCCTGGGCACACCTGAGCGGGCCGGCCTGCGGGCGGTGCAGACGCCGCAGGGCTTCACCACCGGCCTCCTGTTGCGCGCCTATCGCGCGAGCGCCGCGGACCCTTTCGGGGCCGACTTCACCGATGACGCATCCCT
This sequence comes from Mycobacterium sp., assembly GCA_049522835.1. GTDB lineage: Bacteria > Actinomycetota > Actinomycetes > Mycobacteriales > Mycobacteriaceae > Mycobacterium. Next base: position 5,070 of record JBEKNM010000063.1, on the reverse strand, counting down.
GGTCGAGCAGTTTGGCGTCCAGGTCCAGGTGGTCGACGGCGACCCGCTGGCATTCAAGATCACCACCCAGCTGGATCTGTTGCTGGCCCAAGCCATTGTGCGGCGATGAACGAGTCGTCCCGGGTCGGTTTGGGCACCGATGTGCATCCGATTGAACCCGGTAGGCCCTGCTGGCTGGTGGGCCTGCTGTTCGGAGACGCCGACGGCTGCGCCGGACACTCCGACGGTGACGTCGCGGTGCATGCGCTGTGCGATGCCGTGTTGTCGGCAGCAGGTCAGGGTGATATCGGCGGTGTCTTCGGAGTCGACGACCCGCGCTGGAAGGGTGTCACCGGCGCCGACATGCTGCGTCACGTCGTTGAGCTGATATGGCGACATGGCTACCGGGTCAGCAACGCAGCCGTGCAGGTGATCGGCAACCACCCCAAGATCGGCCCGCGACGTGCCGAGGCGCAGCAGGTTCTGTCAGGCCTGCTGCGGGCGCCGGTCTCGGTATCGGGAACCACAACCGACGGGCTGGGCCTGACGGGACGCGGCGAAGGATTGGCGGCTATCGCGACAGCGCTGGTCGTCCCCGTCGCGTAGCCCCGCGCGGGCGGCCGGCGAATCGGAACCAGCAGGTAAGCTGGCACGTCGTGACCGATCGCGCCCGCCTGCGGCTACACGACACGGCGACCGGTGCCGTGCGTGATTTCGTCCCGCTGCGGGCTGGGCATGTCTCCATCTACCTGTGTGGCGCCACTGTGCAAGGTCAGCCACATATCGGGCACGTCCGCAGCGGCGTGGCCTTCGACATCCTGCGCCGCTGGTTGATCGCGCGCGGCTACGACGTCGCGTTCATCCGCAACGTGACCGATATCGACGACAAGATCCTCAACAAGGCCGCCGCGGCATGCCGGCCGTGGTGGGAGTGGGCGGCCACCTACGGGCGTGCGTTCACCGCCGCCTACGACGCGTTGGACGTCTTGCCCCCGTCAGCCGAACCGCGGGCAACCGGGCATATCACCCAGATGATCGAGTTAATGGAGCGCCTGATCGAAACTGGCCACGCTTACCCAGATCTTCGGCCAGGCGGCTCAGACGTTTACTTCGATGTGCTCAGCTACCCGGATTACGGTCAGCTGTCCGGGCACAGAATCGACGACGTCCATCAAGGCGAAGGGGTGGCTACCGGCAAGCGCGACCAGCGCGACTTCACCTTATGGAAGGGCGCCAAGCCCGGCGAGCCATCGTGGCCTACGCCGTGGGGCCGCGGACGTCCCGGCTGGCACCTGGAATGCTCGGCGATGTCCCGCACCTATCTCGGGCCGGAATTCGACATCCACTGCGGTGGAATGGACTTGATATTCCCGCACCATGAAAATGAAATCGCGCAGAGCCGTGCCGTCGGAGACGGATTCGCCCGCTACTGGCTGCACAACGGCTGGGTGACGATGGGCGGGGAAAAGATGAGCAAATCGCTGGGCAACGTGTTGTCCATACCGGCGATGTTGCAGCGTGTCCGGCCCGCCGAACTGCGCTACTACCTGGGCAGCGCGCACTATCGGTCGATGCTGGAATTCTCCGAGACCGCCCTGCAGGACGCGGTCAAAGCCTACGTCGGGGTTGAGGAATTCCTGCACCGAGTTCGCATCCGGGTCGGTGGCTTCGTTCCCGGCCTGTGGACCCCACGCTTCGCCGAAGCGCTCGACGACGACCTGGCCGTCCCGATAGCGCTGGCCGAGGTGCACCACGCTCGCGCGGAAGGTAATAGGGCCCTGGATGCCGGCGACCATGAAGGTGCCCTGGATAACGCCGGAACAATCCGCGCGATGATGGGCATCCTGGGTTGCGACCCGCTCGACGAACGCTGGGAAGCCCGCGACGAGACCTCGGCTGCGCTGGCTGCCGTCGACGTGCTGGTGCAATCCGAACTGGAAAATCGGCAAAAGGCTCGCGAGCAGCGCAACTGGGCGCTTGCCGACGAGATCCGGCATCGGCTGAAGGAGGCCGGCATCGAGGTCACCGATACCGCTGATGGGCCGCAGTGGGAGCTGCTGGCGGGTCCAGAGAAGTAGGGACAAGTAGATGGCGGGCAACTCACGGCGCCAGGGCGCGGTACGCAAATCCGGTACCAAGAAAGGCCCTACCGTCGGCTCGGGCGGCCAGCGTCGCCGCGCGCTGGAGGGACGGGGTCCCACACCGCCGGCGCATCTGCGTCCGAATCATCCCGCGGCCAAGCGCGGCCAGTCCCAGCCGCGCCGGCCGGCACGGGGTCGAACTGACGAAACCGAAACGGTGCTCGGGCGTAACCCGGTGCTGGAATGCCTGCGGGCCGGCGTCCCCGCGACAACGCTCTACGTCGCGCTCGGCACCGAAGCCGACGAACGACTCACCGAATCGGTCTCCCGGGCAGCCGATTCAGGCATTGCGATCCTCGAGGTGCCGCGCACCGACCTGGACCGGATTGCCACCAACCACCTGCACCAGGGCATTGCATTGCAGGTACCGCCATACAACTACGCCCACCCCGACGATCTGCTTGCAGCCGCCACCGAATCGCCACCAGCGCTGTTGGTCGCGCTGGACAACATCTCCGATCCCCGCAACCTCGGCGCGATCGTTCGTTCGGTCGCCGCATTCGGCGGCCATGGCGTGCTGATCCCGCAGCGGCGCTCGGCTTCGGTAACGGCGGTAGCCTGGCGCACCAGCGCCGGGGCGGCGGCCCGCATCCCGGTGGCGCGGGCCACCAATCTGACCAGGGCGCTCAAGGGCTGGGCCGATCGCGGAGTGCGGGTGATCGGATTGGACGCCGACGGCGATACTGCACTCGACGACCTGGACGGCACTGATCCGACTGTGGTGGTCGTCGGGTCCGAAGGCAAGGGCCTGTCCCGGCTGGTGCGGCAGACCTGCGAAGAGGTGGTGTCGATCCCGATGGCCGGCCATACCGAGTCGCTGAACGCCTCGGTGGCTGCCGGGGTGGTGCTCGCTGAAATCGCCCGGCAGCGCCGGAGTTAACTGCAATTGAGCGCCCGCCTGGCTGCCGTACTTCTGCTGCTGGCCCTGACGGCTGGTGCGCTTCTGGCGCCGTTACCCAAGGCATCCGCGCTGCCTTTCGAATTCGACCTGCAGGCCCACCGCGCGGTCGTGGCGAGACGACTGAGGAATCGCTGCGCGCATTTGCCAAATCGCTCGAATTGGAGGTCAGCACACTTGAACTCGACATCGCCATCACCTCCGATGGGCAACCTATCGTGTGGCACGACCCGACGATCGACGCGGAAAAGTGCGCCGACACCGGCCCGGCGCTCGCCGGCGACCCGCAGTATCCCTACGTCGGCAAGCTCGTGCACGAGCTCACCCTGGTGCAGATCAGCACACTAGACTGCGGCCGGCGGCTAGCGGAGTTTCCTAGGGCTGAAGTAGTGCGGGGCAACAAGATAGCGACCTTGCCGGAGGTCTTTGCGCTCGCCGACTCCTATCGGGCCTCGTATGAGTCCTCGGAGCGGGCCTCGGATCGGTCCGGGGTGCGCTACAACATCGAAACCAAGGTGGACGCCGATTACCCGGGCGCATCTGCTGACCCGCAACGGTTCGTCGACGTGATACTGGCTGCGGTCAGATCGGCGGGCAAAGTCGATTGTGTGGAGATTCAGAGCTTCGACTGGCGAACCCTGCCCATGGTGCAACAAGCCGAGCCGTCGATTTCGTTGGTGGCCTTGTACGACGAGGAGACCTGGGTTCCGGGTTCGCGGTGGCTGGCCGGTGTCAACGCCGCCGTAGTCGGCGACCCGATGATCGGGGCGCTGATGGTGGGCGCCAACACCGTCTCGCCCAGCTACCGGCTGGTCACCGGCAAACCGTATGTCGATCATGCGCATTCGTTGGGGCTCAGAGTCATTCCGTGGACCGTCAACGACGCGGACGCTATGCGCGAGCAAATCGCTTACGGTGTCGACGGAATCATCACCGACTATCCAACGCTGCTGCGCGGTGTGCTGGCCGAGCTCGGTATGCCGCTGCCGCCGGCATACTATGCCCGAGAATGTCGGGCACGGCCACACTTACCGGGCCTGCCAGCGGTCTGCGCGTAATTCGCTCGGGTAAGTCGAGTAGGCGACTACGCATGCGCGCAAACGAAAGCCGGACTTACCGTGCCTGCAACAAAGGAGTTGGCATGGTCGAGTTGCTGGAGAAAACCCTGGAGAAAACCGAAGTCGGCGCGCTCACGCTGGCGCCGAGGAATCCGCTGCCGTATTGGCAGCAATTCAAGGCGGTGCGATCATACGTCGATGGTCCTCAAGCGTTGGTGCACGCCGGGGGCCCGATCACCCGGATCGCGCTCGGACCGAAGTGGCTGTTACCGAACGTGGTGCTGATTGCCACGCCGCAAGGCGCCCGTGATCTGTTGGGCCGCACCGATGAGATCGCCGACCGCGGCCGTGCCCGGACGATGGTCGAGATGCACGCCCTGATGGGGGGCAACCTGCTCAATCTTCCGCATCAGCGGTGGCTACCGCGGCGACGCACGCTGCAGCCGATCTTCACCAAGCGCCATGTGGCCCGCTACGCGGGGCACATGGCCACGGCCGCACAAGCGGTCGCCGACGACTGGCGTGACGGCGCCGTCGTGGACCTGGACACCGAGTGCCGCCAGCTGACACTGCGGGCACTTGGGCGCTCGGTGCTCGGGCTGGATCTCGGCGAGCGCACCGACGAAGTGGGCCATGCACTGCGTGTTGCATTGGCATGGGTGGCCGACCGTGGGGCGCGGCCACTGAACCCGCCGCGGTGGCTGCCCACTAGAGGCCAGCGCACCGCTCGCCAGGCCAACGACACTCTGCACACGCTGGCCGCCGAAATCCTGGACGCGGTTCGCGCTGAGCCCGATCGCGACGCACCATTGGTGCGCGCCCTGATCGAAGCGATCGATCCGGAGACCGGCCGGCCGCTGACCGACGACGAGATCTGCCATGAGCTGGTGCTGTTCATGCTCGCCGGCCACGACACCACCTCGACCACGCTGACCTACGCGTTGTGGGCATTGGGGCACCACCGCGACATCCAGGAGCGGGTGCGAGCGGAGGT
>JBEKNM010000062.1:0-13498 GCA_049522835.1 Mycobacterium sp. | reverse complement strand
CAGGAGGAGATCGCACAGCTCGTCGGCGCATCTCGGGAGACGGTGAACAAGGCGCTCGCTGATTTCGCCGAACGTGGCTGGATCCGAGTGGACTTCGGGACCATATTGATCCTTGCCCCGGACCGGCTCGCGAAACGTGCACGGTGATTGCCGCCGAACCACATATTGCGCAACCGTTTTGTATACGCAGCTCAGAACGTTGAAGCACGGTCTGGTCGGCACGTCGATCCCGGGAGAAATGACCCCAAAAGCCCGGTTTTCCACGGCGCCGTGTTCGGGTGGGAAGATGACGACGGACCGGGTCGGTAGGCCGGCTGCCAAGACAAGGACCAAGAACGAGACCAGGACCAAGAACGAGGCCGGGACCAAGACCAAGCAGTGAGAGATCGGCGATGACGTTGTTGTGGCTCGGCGAGCACCCCGACCTCGATCGTGAACTGGTCGGAGGTAAAGCGCACAGCCTCAACCGGATGCATCTGTCGGGCCTACCGGTTCCACCGGCATTCGTGTTGAGCACCGACACGTGCGCACTGTGCGACGCCGGCGGCGGTGAGTTGCCGGGTGATGTCGTCGCCGATCTCAAAGACGCAGTGTCCGAGTTGGAGCGGCGCAGCCAGCGGAGATTCGGTGACCCTGAACGTCCCCTGCTGGTCTCGGTGCGCTCCGGGGCGGCGCGCAGCATGCCGGGGATGATGGATACCATCCTCAACCTCGGCGCGAACGCCGCGGTCGCTGACGGGTTACGCACGCAGACCGGTAACCCGATGTACGCTGCCGATACTCTGCGACGGTTCGTGGATCAATTCGAGCGCGTGGTGGGCGCGGCCCCGCCGGAAGATCCCTGGCAACAGTTACTGGCAGCCGTCGGCGCGGTCTTCCGCTCGTGGAATTCGCCCAGGGCGCAGTCCTACCGTCGTCATCACGGCATCGGCGACGACGGTGGCACGGCAGTCACCGTGCAAGCCATGGTCTTCGGCAACTTCGATGACCAGTCGGGCTCGGGCGTGTTGTTCACCCGGAATCCGTCGACGGGGGACCAGGCTCCCTTCGGCGAGTGGCTGCCGCTCGGCCAGGGGGAGGACGTCGTCTCCGGTCGGCACGACCCACTGCCCTTGCATACCTTGGCCCAGCAGCTCCCCGAGGTGCACGCCGAATTATTAACAGCGGCAAGAACATTGGAGATAACGGGCAAGGATGTCCAAGAAGTCGAGTTCACCGTCGAATCCGGGCGACTGTGGTTGCTGCAGACGAGAGCTGCCAAGCGTTCGCCGGACGCGGCTGTCCGGTTTGCGGTATCGCTGCATCAGGACGGCATCGTAACCATCGAGGAGGCGCTGCGCCTGGTCACACCCGAGCAGTTGGCGGCACTGCGACGGCCCAGGATCGCTCCCGGGGCCAGGGCGAAGGCGACGCTGCTGGCACGCGGCGAGCCGGCCTGCCCAGGTACTGCGAGAGGGACAGTCGTGCTGGACACCGAGGAGGCCGAAGATCTCGCGGGGCAAGGCGTGGACGTCGTCCTCGCGCGCCCGACCGCTGATCCCCAGGACGTGGCCGGGATGATCGCCGCGGTGGCCATCCTGACTGAGGTTGGCGGGTCGACATCGCACGCAGCAGTCGTCAGCCGTGAATTGAGCACGCCTTGCGTGGTGGGGTGTGGTGTCGGCACGCTACAGGCCCTCGCCGGTCGGCAAGTCACCGTGGACGGCGAAACCGGTGAAGTGTTCGACGGTGCCCTGGAGGTCGCGGTCGGTACCGAGACCGCGAATCCAGCGCTGTCTACGCTGAACTCTTGGTTGGCCGGGCGTGGGTCACTCGTGGATCAGGCCCCAGCTGAGGGTCAACCTCAAAGAAGTGAAGTGGTGGACGAACTGAAGGTGTTGCAAGCGGTGCGTTTGAAGGGACGTATCGGGCTCGCCGCCCTGGCAGCTACCGTCGACGTTGACTCCGCGAGTGTGGGAACTGTTGTCACGCAACTGGCCGAGGCCGGGTTCCTGTTCGCAGGCAAGGCGATCAAGGTCAGCCCGGAAGGCAGACAGCGGCTGACCGAGTTGCTGGCCGAAGAACGGGGGTCTGGTGTCGACAAAGGCGCCATAGCCGCGGTCTATGACGACTTCCGCGGTGTCAACGCCGATTTCAAGGCCTTGATCACTGATTGGCAGCTCAAAAACGGCCAACCGAACACTCACGATGACGCCGCCTACGACGCGCGCGTACTGACGCGGCTCGACGATGTCCACAACCGGGTGACACCCTTGATTGCCGCGGCCGCCGTGCACCTGACACGATTGGCCTGCTACTCCGCCAAGTTATCGGCGGCACTGGCGAAAGTACATGCGGGGGAGAGGATATGGCTGACTCGGCCGATCATCGACTCATATCACACGGTGTGGTTCGAGTTGCACGAAGAACTCATCCTCGCTGCTGGACTAACCCGCGAAGACGAGGCCAGAGCGGGCCACGCCCAATAAGATCAAACCTTCAGGAAGCGGGTGTAGGTGCCGATCAGCGCCGATAGGCGGGGAGGTTGTCGGCGAGCTCGTCGAACAGCGCCTGGTTCAGGCCGAAGGCGACCTTCACCTCGTCGACCGCACGATCGATCTCGTCGGCATCGAGGGGGAGTCCGTCCAGGCGTGCCCGATACGAATCCTTATACGGCTTGGGCCGCATCGGGAATTCATAGAACGCCAGTCCGGCACCGCCCAGACCGAACGTGCGGTCGAGGACCTTGCCGACCACCTGGCCGCCCGAGAGGTCACCAAGGTAGCGGGTGTAGTGGTGGGCCACCACGGCGCCACCCCAGAACGCGCTTGTGATCCGGTCGTGGTAGGCCTGAGCGGCCGGGGATTCGACCTCGCGCGCGACACCGGGCGCCCAATGCTCCAGGTCGGCATCGATCGCCGTCAAGCGCTCCAGCGCCGGGTCGTACACGGCGGCAACCAACGGGTCGTCGCGACGGGCGCGCACGGTATCCTCCAGCGCGCCATAAACCATTCGCAACCGCAGCAGATAGTCGGCATAGCCCTGACCGTTGACCCGCCCGCCGAGCAGTTCTGACACGAACGGCGATTGCTCCGCGGCGTCGTGCTCCGCCGTCGAGCCCTCCCTCATTGCAACGGAAAGGGGTCGGACCGCCTCGGCGGCGCTCGGTGACATGTTCTGCTCCAAGTGGTCGACGAATGCGGTGACAACATGTCAAAACGATCGTATGTCTCTCCCTACGGTATTGCCCCCAGGGCACGCAGGACAAACCGCTCGATCACCCCCGTCGACAGGTCGCAAGGCGCAAGGCAGGCATGGATCAGCGACATCGTGGCGGCCTCGCCCTCGACTGTGAACTGTCCCGCGGTCGCGGCGTCGGTCAGGATCTCCCGCAACACGTCCTCTATGGCCACCACGTCGGCGAAGTGGTGGTAGATCGCCGTGCGCCCGATGCGCGACGCGGCCGCGAGTTTGGCCATCGTGATCGCATCGAAGCTGTGCTCGGCCATCAGCGTGGCGAAGGCCTCGAAGACACGTCGTTGGACCTGCCCGCGGTGCATAAGCTGTCAGGAATCGTGACCTGGCCCCGCGCGGACGGCCCACCGCCAGCTAGCGCCGCTTGGCCGGTCATCATGACGTGTCTTCAGCCACAAGGCCTTTCACTTGTTGGTAGTAAATGACCTTGCCGCCGCCGGCCCAATTGCCTTCGGGGACTTCGTGGATCAGCGTCCAGATATGAAACGCCTTTGAGCCCTGTGGTTCGATTCCCGCCGCGGCGCAAACCGCGGCATGCACGTCGGCGGCGAGCTGTTCCTTGCGATCCTGGGACAGTGCGCCTTCGAACGCAGTCACATCGATCCTGAATCGAGGTGCGCCTGGCCCCCGGCCCCCGACAGACAGCTCGGCCGGCTCCTGTGCATGTAGGTACACCCAGGTGTTGTCACGCAGAAACGGGGTGTCCGGGGCGCGTTCGGCGCGCAGTAACGCGCTGACCAACTCGTCGGTCAGCCGGCTCAACGCATGTTCATCCAACGAGCCACGCACGAACGTCAGGTCGATCATCGGCATCGCACACCATCTCCTTGTTAGTCCGCCGAACTCATTCTCTGTTGCGGATAGCGGGTTCTGTGTGAGGATCGGAGGACCATGCGCATTGGTCTGACCGGCGGCGGCGCCTCGACCCACAAGATCGTTGAGCAAGCGGTGCGCGCCGAGCAACAGGGTTTCAGTGCGTTGTGGTACGCCAGCAGTGTCCTGGGAGATCCACTGGCCGCCATCACAGTTGCCGGCCTCGCCACCACCTCGATCGAACTGGGCACGGCAGTCTTGCAGACCTACCCGTGTCATCCTCTGCTGCAAGCGAATCGGGTTGCTGCCGTCGCCGAGGCCATGGGGCGTCCGGGTTTCACGCTGGGTCTCGGACCGTCGCACGAGACGCTGGTCCGCGATGTGTACGGGTTGTCGTACAACAGCCCCGGAAGCAGCACCGAGGAGTACGTGCGGATCGTGGTCACGCTGCTGCGCGGAGAAGTTGTCGACTTCGACGGCGAGTACTGGTCGGCGCATAGTGCCGACCGGATGGCCCCGGTCGCCGGACCTGTTCCAGTCCTGCTGTCGGCCATGTCGCCTCGAATGTTGCGTGTCTGCGGGCAATTCGCTGACGGCACGGTGCTTTGGATGGCGACGGCGCGGGTGATCGAGACGCTCATCGCGCCGCGACTGAATGCCGCCGCGACGAAGGCGGCCCGGCCGGCGCCGCGGATCGTCGCCGGGCTTCCCGTTGCGGTACACGACGACGTCGCCGAGGCGCGCGCGGCGGCCGCGGCGACGGCGACGTCGTATGCGGGTCTGGCCAACTACCGGCGCGTGCTGGAGGCCGGCGGAGTCGGCACGCCCGCTGAAGCCGCCCTGGTCGGCGAAGAGCGGTCGGTGCGCGCCCAGTTGAACGGACTGCTCGACGCCGGCGCCACCGAGATCTGGGCGGCGATTGTCCCGGTCGGTCACACCAGGGACGAGCGGATCGTGTCGCTGCGCCGGACCACGGATTTGCTCCGGGAACTCGTGGGGTAGCGACTGAGGCCGATTTCGAGGCTACGGGTCACAGTTTCCTGAGGCCGCGTACGACCTTGACGTAGGGTGTGGTCGCGGATGCGCTCTCGCGCAGACTCGGTTGTATTGCACCGGCATTGCCCACGACGAGGTAACGCAAACCGTGGTCACGGAACTCTGCAATCTGTTTCGATGACCTCGTCGGGCATTCCCACTGCGAACAACTCCTGGACGAGGGATCGGGGCACTTTCGCGGCGAACGAGAGCGCTGCAAACCAGCCATCGTTTGCGCTCCTTCGTGCCCTGGATAGATAGTCACTGCGGCGTTCCCTGAGGACCGATATGGCGACAAGAACGGCGAATGTCGTGAGCCGCGGTTGGCCCCGCGTCGCACCGGACATCGCTTCTCCGCGCCGCCGGCACGAAAGGGCTAGCCGATCGGCTAGTCGAGCCATAGATGATCGATGTCGGTTCATCAATGGTCGCGGGGTAGCCCGATTGTTCGACCGGTCGGGTCAGCTATGGCGGGGCTGCAGCAGCCACTGGCTGACTGCGTTGAACAGCCACTTTTCGGCTTCGGCGTAAGGAGCCAACGGCGCGCGTCTTTGCGCCGCAAAGAAGCAGTTCGACCCCGACGGTGTCTTTTCCGCCATACCTTTACCCGGCTGATCGAGGTGGCCGACCGGCGGACCGGGACAATGCGTAGATGCGTCTGATCCGGCGATTCCTTCTGCTCGCGGTTGCTGTTGGACTGCTCACCGGTTCTGCCGGCACCACCGCCTCGGCCAGCCCGGACGTGCCCCCAGTCAGCGACGCGGCCCGCGCAGCCGGATTCGTCGACGCTCGCAGTGTGGTTCCGGACGCCCTCATCGATCTGCGCTACGCGACCACGAACAATTTCACCGGCACGCAGCTGTATCCCTCCGACGCTCGATGCCTTGTGCACCAATCCATGTCGCAAGGTCTGGCGACGGCCGCGGCGGCGCTGCGCCCGCAGGGGCACGTGCTGGTGTTCTGGGACTGCTACCGGCCGCACGACGTTCAGGTCAGGATGTTCAACGTGGTCCCGAACCCGGCCTGGGTAGCACGGCCGGGACCATATGCGCACAGCCATGAGTCAGGGCGTTCGGTCGACGTGACATTCACCAGCATGCAACAACAGTGCCCGGCCGAGCGACAGGTGGGTGGACTTTGCCTGGCCGACATGGGCACCGACTTCGACGATTTCACCTCGCGGGCAACGGCATACGCCACCCAGGGCGTCAGTGCCGATGCTCAGGCGAACCGCGCCCAGTTGCGAAACGCCATGAATTACGGCGGGTTTACCGTGTACTCCGGTGAGTGGTGGCATTTCGACGGTCCCGGGGCCGGCGACGACCGCCCGATTCTCAACGTCCCCGTCGACTAATCTCATATTCCGAGATATCGATTTCAAAATATGATCGCTGGCGGTAAGCTTCGAGCCAGAAAACAGCGATCAGGGGAAGCACAGTGAACGACGAACGTCGGGCTAGCTACACACACGGACACCACGAGTCGGTGCTGCGCAGTCACCAGCGACGCACCGCCGAGGATTCCGCTGGCTACCTGCTGTCCTACCTAGAGCCGGGTTTGTCCGTGCTGGACGTCGGATGCGGCCCCGGGACGATCACCGCCGACCTCGCCGAACGAGTTGCACCCGGATCGGTGACGGCCGTTGACCAATTCGCCGACGTCCTCAACGTGGCCCAAGCTGAAGCACAGCAGCGCAACCTGTCAAATGTCACTTTCGCGACCGCTGACGTACACAACCTCGACTTCTCTAACGACACATTCGATGTCGTCCATGTTCACCAGGTGCTCCAGCATGTCGCCGATCCGGTGCGGGCGCTGCGGGAGATGAGGCGGGTATGTGTGCCGGGCGGAATTGTGGCGGCTCGAGATGCCGACTACTCGGGTTTCGTCTGGTTCCCGCAGCTTCCTGCGCTGGATTTTTGGCGGGACATCTACCAGCAGGTGGCTCGTGCCAACCGCGGCGAACCGGATGCCGGCCGGCGCCTGCTGTCGTGGGCGCTTGAGGCAGGATTCGACGACATCACGCCAACGGGCAGCCTCTGGTGCTACGCGACGCCCGCGACGCGCGAATGGTGGGGCGGAATGTGGGCCGATCGGATTCTTCATTCGGGCGTGGCTCGCGAGCTGCTGGCTTTGGGCCTGGCCACGGCTGCGCAGCTCGAGGAGATCTCGGCGGCGTGGCGGGCCTGGGCCGCGGCCCCGGACGGGTGGCTGGCAATCCCTCACGGCGAAATCATTTGCCGAGCATAGAATTTCACCCTCTTACGGTCGTAGCCGCTGGGAAACCTCCGGGCAGGGATGTAGCACTGTCCAAGGCATCGCCGTCGAGGTTGAAAACCCGGCCGTGACGTAGCGTGTGTGCATCTGTTTGACCAGGTCAGGCTGCGGGATTGGCATTCTCTTTTTTTGCAAGTACGTTATTCATCTATGGATAATGCGGCTCGGACGGCCTAATGCGCGAGGCTCGCGCGGTGACCCGCGCCCCGTAACCTGCCTTGGACGAAACAGAGGAAACATGCGCATCGGAGTGATGATCGGACCTGAGCGCGGCGATTCCGCGCGAAAGGTCACCCGGATGCTGGCCGACATCGACTGGGCCGAGACCGCCGGCTTGGACAGCGCCTGGATCCCGCAGATCCCCAACGACTTCGACGCGCTGCTGGCGGTGGCCCTGATGGGGAGTTGCACCAACCGGATTGAGCTCGGTACCGCCGTCGTTCCGCTGCAGGCTCAGCACCCGATCGCGTTGGCGCGCCAAGCCTTGTCAGCACAGGCCGCCGCCGGTGGCCGGCTGGTGCTGGGTGTCGGCCCGTCGCACCACTGGATCGTCAACGACATGCTCGGGATTCCCTACGAACGGCCCGCCGCATACACCCGCGACTACCTCGAGGTGCTGGACGCCGCCTTCGCCAACCCTGGCCCAGTCGACGTAGAGAACGAAACCTTCCAGGTGCACAACCCACTTGACCTGGCTCCGGTGGCACCATTACCGGTATTGGTCGCCGCACTCGGCCCGGTGATGTTGACCATTGCCGGCGAACAGGCCGATGGCACCGTGCTGTGGATGGCCGACGAACGCGCCGTGGCTGAGCACGTCGTCCCGCGGATCACCAAGGCCGCCGACAATGCGGGGCGCCCGGCTCCGCGCATCGTCGCCGGCATTCCCGTCTGCCTCTGCGCGGCAGGCGAAGTCGAAGCCGCCCGGGAGCGCGCCAACCGGATCCTGGGGGAGGCCGAGGTTTCGCCGAATTATCAACGACTGCTCGGATACGGCGACGCCAAGGACGTCGGTGACATCTGCGCTGCCGGCGACGAGGACGCAATCCTGGCCCGGATGCGGCGATTCGCCGACGCCGGCGTGACGGATCTGTCGGTGCGGCTACTGCCGATCGGCGACAACCGCGACGAGCTCGTCGCCTCCAAACGGCGGACCCGCGAGGTGATAGCAGCGCTCGCAACCGAGCTGCGTTGACGCCGGGAGACCCGGGACAGCTCCGCTCCAGCGTGACGCTGCAGTCACGGTCGGGTCCCAGCGTGACTGCAACGTCACGTTCGAGGCTCGCCCCGATCTGGACCGGTGAGGTGGGCCTCGGCGAGTTTGCGGAAGGCCGCCACTAGACGGCTGCGGTCCCCGGCGCGGCTCGCCAACACGACGTGGCTGGGCTCGACGCCTTCCAAAGGGATCGTGGTGATATCCGGCCGCAGGGCGTTGCCGTGAAAGCCGGCTGTGATGGCGACCGCCTGCCCGGCGGCGATGAGTTCGAACTTGTCCTCGAGCGCGTCGATGAACGGACCGTCGGGTGCCCGGCGCCCGTCTGGCCGCGGATCGATGCGCCAGTAGGCACTCCAGGCCGGATCGGAATCTCGCACCCGCGGTATTGGTTCATCGGTGATGTCATCGAGGGTCACCGAATCCTTGCCCGCCAGGCGATGGTCGACGGGTACCACCAGCACGCGGGGCTCGTCGTAGAGGATTGTCACGTGTAGCTGGTCGGTCGGAAACGGCAGTCGCGTCACCACCGCGTCCACCCGATGGTCGAGCAGGGCATCACGCGGTTGGTTCCAATCTATGTGCAGGGCTTGCACGTCGGCGTCCGGGTGCTCGCGGCGCAACTCGCGCACCGCCGGGGTGACGATCAGGCCCGGCGTATAGCCGATGGCGATGCGACTGGGCTGGGCGGCCGCCCGGGCCTGCGCCGTGGCTTGGGCGGCCGAGCGCAGCAGCGCCTTGGCCCTGGGCAGGAAAACCTCGCCGGCCTCGGTGAGCCGGCTGCCCTGCGGCGTGCGGTCCAATAACCGGACACTTAACTGCTGCTCGAGACGGCGGATCTGTCGGCTCAGCGAGGGCTGCGTGATACGCAGTGTGGCGGCAGCGCGGCCGAAGTGGCGATGCTCGGCGACCACAACGAAGTACCCCACCAGTCGAAGGTCGAGGTCCACCACCTGTGATGCCGAGTCTGTCATGCGCTCAGTGTAACTACTCCCTGAGGCACTTTGCCTATACATAGCGTAGTTGAACTGCTGTGATGCCTGATTTGCATCGCGTCATCGGGAATAGGCCCTGGACAGCCGCCCGACGAGGTCATTGACTGGATGACGAAACGCAAAGCAAAACGCGAAGCAATCAGGAGGAATCTCCCATGCACGTCTTTGTCACCGGCGCGACCGGACACATCGGCTCAGCCGTCGTCCCCGAACTCCTCTCCGCCGGCCACCAGGTCGTCGGCCTTGCCCGCTCCGAGGCGGCAGCCTCCGCCCTGAAAGCCCTGGGCGCCGAGGCCCGACCCGGTGATCTCGCCGATCTCGACGGGCTCAGACAGGCGGCTGCGACTGCTGACGGCGTCATCCATCTCGCGTTCAACCACGATCAGATGCGCTCCGGGAACATGGCCGGGGCGGCAGCCGATGATCTGGCAGCCATACGCGCAATGGGGGAGGCGCTCGTCGGCTCTGATCGGCCCCTGGTCATCACCTCGGGAACTCTCTTGCTTGCGCTTCTCGGGCCTGGGCGCCTCGGGACCGAACACGACACATTCGACGGCGGTCCGCGCATCGACTCAGAAAACGCAGTGATCGCGCTGGCCGAGCGCGGGGTGCGATCGTCGGTCGTCCGACTTTCGCCGCTGGTGCACAGCACCCTGGATCACCACGGCTTCGCCCACACCCTGATCAACATTGCCCGCGACACCGGCGTCTCCGCCTATATCGGCGACGGCTCCAACCGCTGGCCCGCAGTCCATACGCTCGACGCGGCCCACTTGTACCGGCTCGCTCTCGAAGGAGCTCCCGCGGGCACCCGGCTGCACGGGGTTGCCGACGAGGGCGTGCCGTTCCGCGATATCGCCGACGTCATCGGCCGCCGCCTGAACCTGCCGGTAGTCAGTATTTCCGGTGAACAGGCGGCCGACCACTTCGGGTTCCTGTCTGTATTCGCATCCCTCGACAACCCGACCTCGAACACCCTGACCCAGAAAGAGCTGGACTGGCATCCCGAACGGCCGGGGCTGATCGAGGACCTCCACTCAGGCCATTACTTCAGCGAGTGATGCATTCCCTGAAGGAGGATCGCCGTGGATAACACCGTGGTCCATGCGGCTCGCCAGGCCTTGGGACCAGTTGGCGCATGCCTGCCGGCCTCGTTCACCAGCGCCCTGGATGCTGGTCTGCAGCGCGAGGCCATTGGCCGGCTGGAACATGCCGGCTACCGTGGCGTCTGGGCCAACGAGGTCATCGGCAAAGACGCATTCGTACAAATCGCCATGCTGCTGGCCGCCACCGAGCGGATCGTGTTCGGCACCTGTATCGCCAATATCTGGGCCCGGTCGGCTCAGACCATGCATGCCGCGGCTGCCCAGCTGGCCCAGGCGTATCCGGGCAGGATCGTGGCAGGCCTCGGGGTCGGGTACCCGGCGCAGGCTGCCAGTACCGGCCAGGAATTCGGCACTCCACTGGCCACTATGCGTGACTACCTGGACCGGATGGACAGCCCCACCCGGCCGCCGGCACCGGACGCGGCTTATCCCCGGATCATTGCCGCAAACGGTCCGAAAATGGTTGCGCTGGCTGGTGAAATAGCCGACGGGGCAATGCCGGCCGTCATGCCTGCAGAGTTCACCGCCCAGGCCCGGCAGGTGCTCGGACCCGACAAGCTCCTGGTCGTCGGACTGTCGGTGGTCGGCGACTTCTGTTTGTCGGAAGACGCTGATCGGGTGAAAGCGGCCGCGCGGGAGATGGTTTCGAGCAGACTCGGAGTGCCGTCGTATGCGGCCAGGATGGCCGGGCTGGGCTACTCGGCCCAGGACCTCGGCGAGGTGAGCGACCGGCTGGTGAATGCGCTTGTCGCGCATGGTGACCCGGCGGCTGTCGCCGCCAAGGTGAGCGAGCACCTAGCCGCCGGTGCGGATCACGTCACGCTTCTGCTGCCCATCGGCGGGGACTTCGCCACCGGTGTGGACCAACTCGAACAACTCGCGCCGGCGCTGGGCCGGCTCGGCTAGCCGCTCGAGCGTGACGCTGCAGTCACGTTCGGGATCGAGAGTGACTGCAGCGTCACGTTCGAGGCCTGGGAGCGCTCGGGGCTAGCCGGCGCACTCGATCGTCGTCTGGAGCAGCCGCGGGATCGGCGGCGGGTCCAGTTGCAGGGCATCGGACATGTGCAATTGGCCAGCACTGGCGATCATGTTGTCCAGGACGGCCTGCAGGTCGTCGCCCTCGACCTCGTAGATGGCGACGTAGGGGCCGTTGCCGTCAACCGGCCGCAGCCTGCGCGCCGACACGAACCCGTCGAGGGCCACGAGTTCGGGCAGGTGCACTTCGTCGTACCAGGTGTTGTATTCCTGGTCGCGATCGGGCGAACTGGGTCGAGTCTCGACGAGAATGATGCCCTTGGCCACCTTAGCCACCTCTCTGTGACTACTACTCGTAGCGCACCGTGATCGAAGCCGTATCGGGTACGGCCTGGCACGTCAGAATGTAGCCCTCGGCCACTTCGTCTTCTTCGAGCGCGTCGTTGACCCGCATGGTCGCGTGGCCCTCGGTGAGCCTGGCCATGCAGGTGCCGCAGTTGCCGGCCTCGCAGTTGAAAGGCGGCTCCAGACCGGCCCGCCGTGCGCTTTCCAGCAGCGTCTCGCCGGGGACTTGGGGCACCGAAACCTTCTTCCGGTCGAGATGAATCGTCACCGTGCCGACCTCGGCGCCGTTTGATTCCGGACCTGTCACCCCTGCGATCTCCTCGATGATCGGGGCGGCTGTCACCAGCTTGAATGCTTCCGAGATGGCCAACCCGCGTACTTGCGTTCTTCAGTATAGAGAATATTATTCTCCCTAAGCGATAGGATCTTCTCGAGAAGCTGGGGGATGTCGGGTCAGCCCGGCCTGCCAGGGAAGGACGGGACGTGACCGAGCCGGCCGCGCTCGTGTTCGAGGAACGGCGCTTCAGCCTGCCTGAGCTCCACGTGTTGGCTGACGGGCTGGCTGCGACCCTGGCCGCAATCGGCGCTGCTGCAGGAGAGCGTGTTGCCGTAATGGCTTCCAACCGGCCCGAGTTCGTCGCTGTCTTGCTTGCGATCTGGCGGCTGGGTGCCACGGCGGTGCTCATCAGCCCGGCATGGAAGCGCGACGAGGTCGACCACGCACTGGCGCTGACGAATCCGGCTCACGCTGTCGGTGACCATCCGGTGCTGGCCGGACTGATGCCGATGTTGCACCTCGACGAACCGATCACGCCGGCAGAGTCACTACCCGGCCCGCCGGCGCGGCCGGCCGATGCAGTGCTGGTGTTCAGTTCCGGCACCACCGGCCTGCCGAAGGCAGTTCGGCACACGCACGCGTCGCTGGACGAGTCCGTGCGGCATTGGCGCGACGCGCTGCAGTTGACGGCGCGCGACCGAATTCAGGTCGCCACGCCGCCGTCACACATCCTCGGGCTGCTCAACATCCTCACGGCGCTGCGGACCCGCGCCTGGATGCGCCTGCATCCCCGGTTCGACATCGACCGGATGCTGCATCACATCGAAAACGACCGCATCACAATCGAAATGGCGGTCGCGCCTATTGCACTGGCCATCGCCTCGCACCCTGAGCTCGAGTCTTTCGACTTGTCGTCACTGCGCTTCATGATGTGGGGTGCGACCCCGGTCAGTCCCAGCGTTGCCGAGACTGTGACTCGGCGGACCGGCGTCGGATGGGTGGCCGCCTACGGCACCACGGAGCTACCCGTCATCGCCTGCAACCCCCTCGATGGGGCCCGGCTCGACTCGGTCGGACGACCGGTACCGGGTGTGGACCTCAGGGTGGTGTCACTGCAGACCGGCGAACAGGTCCGGCCCGGCGAGGTCGGTGAGATCCAGGCGCGGTCGATGTCCCTCATGGCCGGCTACTTGCCCGCTGAGGCAACCGCGGAAGCCTGGTGCGACGG
>JBEKNM010000061.1:0-13519 GCA_049522835.1 Mycobacterium sp. | reverse complement strand
ACATGGCGCGCAGCGACGCCGTCGACAAGCCTGACCTGGAAGGCGCCGACAAGTTGCTGCTCCGCTGGCGGCAGGCCAACGACCGGCTCAACTCCTACATCTCGGTGGGCAACTATCGAGCTGCCACCCAGGTCGCGCTGGGCAGCGGTGAGGGCGACTCCACCCCCGCGTTCAACAAGCTCGAAGATGAATTGGGCAAGGCCATGGACCAAAGCCGCATTCACCTGCGCAACGACGTCCTCAACGCGCGCAGCGGGCTGTCCGGCGCACAAGTCGGCGGCGTAGTGCTCAGCCTCGGCGCGGCCATCGCGGTCGCCCTCGGCCTGTGGCCCCGGCTGAAAGAGTATCGGTGATGGCGCGCCTGCCCAGGGCGGTGTGCAGCGCGCTCGCCACGGCGATCACAGCGATCACACTGGCGGGTTGCAGCCATACGGAGTCGCTGACGGTGGCGACGGTTCCGACGCTACCGCCGCCCACACCTCTGGGCTTGGAGCAGATGCCACCGGAGTCCCCGTTGCCGTCGGACAACTCAGATCAGGACTGCGACCCGACCGTCAGCCTGCGCCCCTTCGCCACCAAGGCCGAGGCCGACGCGGCGGTGGCCGATATCCGCGCCCGCGGCAGGCTGATCGTCGGGTTGGACATCGGCAGCAACCTGTTCAGCTTCCGCGACCCGATCACCGGCGAGATCACCGGATTCGACGTCGACATCGCCGGCGAGATCGCGCGCGACATCTTCGGCGACACTTCGCATGTCGAGTACCGGATCCTGTCATCTGAAGAGCGCATAACCGCGCTGCAGCACTCGGAGGTCGACGTCGTCGTCAAGACCATGACCATCACCTGCGACCGGCGCAAGCTGGTGAACTTCTCCACTGTCTACCTCGATGCCAGCCAGCGCATCCTGGCCCCGCGTGACTCGCCGATCCTCAAGGCTTCCGACCTGTCCGGCAGGCGGGTCTGCGTGGCCAGGGGCACCACATCGCTGCACCGGATCCGGGAGATCGCACCGCCACCCGCCATCGTGTCGGTAGTGAACTGGGCTGACTGCCTGGTGGCGATGCAACAGCGGCAGATCGACGCCGTCAGCACCGACGACTCGATCCTGGCCGGGCTGGTCTCAGAAGACCCCTATTTGCACATCGTCGGACCCAACATGGCCACGCAGCCCTACGGCATCGGGATCAACCTGAACAACACCGCGTTGGTCCGGTTCGTCAACGGCACGCTCGAACGCATCCGCCGGGACGGCACATGGAACACGTTGTACCGCAAGTGGTTGACGGTTCTCGGCCCAGCACCTGCCCCGCCCACGCCCAGGTATGTGGACTGATGTCCGAGCTGGAAAAAGAGCCTGGCAAGGACTCCGAAAAAGGCGCCGCGCAGGACGTGGGCCCGGGCACGCGGCCGGCGGACACCCAGAGCGGCGCGGTAACCGGGCCGCGGCCACAGGCCACCGAGGCGCTCTTCCGCCCGGATTTCGACGATGACGATGACTTGCCGATCATCTCTGGCGGCAGCATGGACACCGAACCGCAAGAACGGATGACGGTGGCGACGCGGGTGCTCCCGCCGGTCAGACACCTCGGCGGCGGCCTGGTTGAGATCCCCCGGGTGCGGGATATCGACCCCCTCGAGGCCCTCATGACCAATCCGGTGGTGCCGGAGTCCAAGCGGTTCTGCTGGAACTGCGGGAAGCCGGTCGGCCGGTCCAGCTCGGAGGGCAAAGGGTCGTCGGAGGGCTGGTGTCCATTCTGCGGCAGTCCGTATTCATTTCTGCCCCAGCTGTCTCCCGGAGACAGGGTGGCCGGCCAGTATGAGGTCAAGGGCTGCATCGCGCATGGCGGGTTGGGCTGGGTCTACCTGGCGGTCGACCACAACGTCAACGACCGCCCGGTGGTGCTCAAGGGTCTGGTCCACTCCGGTGATGCCGAGGCGCAGGCGATCGCGATGGCCGAACGGCAGTTCCTAGCCGAGGTGGTGCACCCGCAGATCGTGCAGATCTTCAACTTTGTCGAGCACGAGGACCGGCGCGGGGATCCGGTCGGCTACATCGTCATGGAGTACATCGGCGGGCAATCGCTCAAGCAGGGCCTAGAAAAGGGCACAGACGAGAAGCTGCCGGTCGCCGAGGCCGTCGCCTACCTGCTGGAAATCCTGCCCGCACTTAGCTATCTGCACACCCTCGGCCTGGTCTACAACGACCTGAAGCCGGAAAACATCATGCGCACCGAGGAGCAATTCAAGCTGATCGACCTCGGCGCGGTATCGCGGGTCAACTCATTCGGCTACCTGTATGGGACACCCGGCTTCCAGGCGCCAGAGATCGTACGGACCGGCCCCACGGTGGCCACCGACATCTACACCGTGGGACGCACGCTCGCGGCGCTCACCTTGAACCTGCGCACCCACAATGGCCGCTACGTAAACGGGCTGCCCGAAGACGACCCGGTCCTGATGACCTACGACTCTTTCGCCCGGTTGCTGCGCCGCGCCACTGACCCTGACCCACGGCGCCGGTTCACCACCACCGAGGAGATGTCCGCCCAATTGATGGGGGTTTTGCGCGAGGTAGTCGCCCAGGACACCGGGGTGGCGCGGCCCGGGCTGTCGACGATCTTCAGCCCAAGCCGTTCGACATTCGGAGTGGACCTGCTGGTCGCGCACACCGACGTGTACCTGGACGGCCAGGTGCATTCGGAGAAGCTGACCGCCAGGGAGATAGTGACCGCGCTGCCGGTACCGCTGGTCGATCCGACCGACGTCGCCGCCTCGGTGCTGCAGGCAACGGTGCTCTCCCAGCCGGTGCAGACGCTGGACTCGCTGCGCGCTGCCCGCCACGGTCTGCTCGACGCGGACGGTGTCGACGTATCCGAGTCGGTCGAGCTGCCGCTGATGGAAGTCCGGGCGCTGTTGGACTTGGGTGATGTGGCCAAGGCCACCCGCAAAATCGACGACGTCGCCGACCGGGTCGGCTGGCGATGGCGGATGGTCTGGTATCGAGCCGTCGCCGAGCTGCTCACCGGCGACTACGACTCTGCCATCAAACATTTTACCGAGCTGCTCGACACGTTCCCCGGCGAGCTCGCGCCGAAACTGGCGCTGGCCGCCACCGCCGAGCTGGCCGGCTACACCGACGAGCGCAAGTTCTACCAGACGGTCTGGAGCACCAACGACGGCGTGATCTCAGCGGCCTTCGGACTGGCGAGATCGCTTTCGGCGCAAGGTGATCGAGGTGGCGCGGTGCGCACCCTCGATGAAGTGCCGGCCGCCTCCCGGCATTTCACCACCGCGCGCCTGACCAGTGCGGTGACGCTGATGTCCGGTCGGACGACGAGTGAAATCACCGAGGAACAGATCCGCGATGCCGCCCGCCGAGTCGAGGCGCTGCCACCCACCGAACCCCGCGTGCTGCAGATCCGCGCCCTGGTGCTGGGCGGCGCGATGGACTGGCTCGGGGGCAACGACGCCAGCACCAACCACATCCTCGGTTTCCCGTTCACCGAACACGGGTTGCGACTGGGCGTCGAGGCGTCGCTGCGCAGCCTGGCCCGGGTGGCACCCACCCAACTGCACCGCTACACGCTGGTGGACATGGCGAACAACGTAAGGCCCACCAGCACTTTCTAGGGGCCCGAGAGGGCCCGGCACACCAGCTACGCAGGGCCTCAAGGAAATCGCAAGAAATCTCAGCCGATTTTCAGCCACATGCTTCACATTTATTACATGGCGGGGCAGTCCACGCAGTGGGTGACCACGGCCCGCGTGCTGCGGCGGGCCGGGCTCGGGGTGACCGGACCGGAGGTCGACGCGGCGCTCACCCAAGACTGGCCTTCCTACGTCGACGCCATGTTGGGCTCAGACCCCGACGCCGACCCGGGTGCAGTCGCCACCCCGATACCCTCCTTGGCGGAGCCCCGCGCGCCCGGTAAGGGTGCGACGCCAGCGGCCCGCAAGCAATACAACCAGCAGCTGTCCGAACAACAAGGCGTGCTGTCGGACTGGTGGCTGCGCCGCATGGTCTCCGTCGCACAGCCGGTCCATGAAAAGTTGACACTCTTGTGGCACAACCACTTTGCCACTTCCGCGCAAAAGGTCCGGGCCGCCGCCCACATGGCCGCGCAGAATCAGAAGCTGCGCACCCTCGCGCTGGGCGATTTCCGCACCCTTGCCTACACGATGCTGACCGACGCGGCGATGTTGCGTTGGCTGGACGGGCAGGCCAGTACAGCCAAGGCGCCCAACGAAAATCTCGCCCGTGAATTCATGGAGCTGTTCGCCTTGGGCCATGGCAACGGCTACACCGAGGACGACGTGCGCAACGGTGCCCGAGCGCTCACCGGATGGGTCATCGGCCCCGACGGTAGAACCTCGATGGTTTCGAAGCGCCATGACGGCGCGGCCAAGACGCTGTTCGGCCGCACCGGCGATTTCGATGCGGCCGGGTTCTGCGACACCGTACTGGCCCAGCCCAAATCGGGCGCATACGTCGCGGGACGTCTGTGGCAGCAACTGGCATCTGACGATCCACCGTCAGCCCAGGCGCTCGACCGGGTCGTCTCCGCCTACGGTCCGGGGCGCAACCTGCGCGCGCTGACCAAGGCGATCCTCACCGACGAAGAATTCACCGGCGGCCGGGCCGCGGTGGTCAACACCCCGACCGAATGGCTGGTCGGCGCGATCCGAGCATTGCGGGTGCCCATCGAGAAGCCCGCGCAGCTGAAATTCGCCGACGCCACGTTGAGAGCATTGGGGCAGCGGCCTTTCTACCCACCAAGCGTAGGCGGCTGGCCCAGCGGCCAGGTCTGGCTGTCCACCGCCAGCGCCGGGGCCCGCCTGCGCGCCGCGACCCAATTGGCGCATGCCGGCGATCTTTCGAGTATCGAAAGCACTGGCGCCGGTGAGCGCATCGAAGCGGCCGGCTATCTGATCGGCGTCGGAGGGTGGTCGGACCGCACCGTCGACGCGCTGCAGCCCCTGGTGCGCCAACCGCCGCAGTTGGTCGCGGCCGCTGTCAACACACCCGAATACCTGACCTCCTAAGCGAAATTGGCCGAGATTGCTGATGCCCGAAATCAATCGCCGCAGATTCCTGATCGCCAGCGCAGGCGTCGGCGCCGCCGGCCTGCTGTCCGGGGCGGTGGCGGTCAGTTGGCCCGACCTGTTGCGCGCGGCACAAGACCGGCCGCTGCCCGCCGACGCCGGTGTTCTGGTGATCGTCACGCTCTACGGCGGCAATGACGGGATCAACACTCTGATCCCGTACGCGGACAATGCTTATCACGATGCTCGGCCGGAACTCGCCTATGCTCCAGGCGATGTTTTACAGCTCGATCAGCAGCTGGGACTCAACCCCGCGATGAAGGGTCTGGCCCAACTATGGAACCAGCGCCAACTCGCCATCGTACGCGGCGTGGGCTATCCCCGGCCCGACCACAGCCACTTCCGTTCCATGGATATCTGGCAGACGGCATCGCCGGCCGAGCCCGTGCCCACCGGCTGGATCGGCCGCTGGCTCGACGCCACCGGCGACGACCCATTGCGTGCGGTCAACATCGGACCCGTCCTGCCCCCGCTGGCCGTGGGGGCAAAGCGCACGGCGGCGGCGCTTTCAACGGCCGGTGCGCCCGGTAAGGCTGGGAAATTCGACACAATCACGACTGCGCTGGGTAACGACGACCCCAACGACACTCCCGCGATGGCAGCGGTGTGCAAGGCCTACCGGGCCGCGCATACCACCAACACAGCCTTCGCGTCGGTCAAACCGTCTACCGAAGAACACAATTCGTTGGCCACCCAGCTGAGCATGGTAGCCGGCGCGGTGCTGGCCCGCGTCCCCACGCGCGCATACACAGTGCAACTCGGCGGGTTCGACACACATGCCAACGAACGCGAAACCCAGCAGCGACTGCTGCAAACCTTCGACGAAGCCGTTACCGGATTCCTGCAGCAGATGGCCGGCGACCCGTACGGCCGCAACGTCGTGTTGATGGCGTATTCGGAATTCGGGCGCAGGGTAGCGGCCAACGCCTCCGAAGGCACCGATCACGGTACCGCCAGCCCGGTGTTCGTCGCGGGTCCACCGGTTAAGGGCGGTTTCTACAGCGAAGAGCCCAGCCTTGCCAACCTTGACCACGGAGACCTCAAGTTCACCACCGACTTTCGCGACATCTACTACGAGCTGCTATCGCGCACTATCGGGACTGATCCCACACCGTCGGTCGGCACCGGCCGCACCAGCCTGGGCTTCCTATAGAAGCCCGGCCAGACCGGAAAGCACACCGACGCAGTCCCGGGCGATGGCCAGTTCCTCATTGGTCGGGACCACCAACACCGCAATCGATGAGTCGTCCCTGGAAATGCGAGCAATGCGCCGCCCGCCGGTGCCGGCACTAAGATTGCGGTCCTCGTCGACCATGATGCCCAGCTCCCCCAAGCCGTCCAGCGAGTCGCGGCGCACCGCCGAATCATTCTCGCCAATCCCTGCCGTGAAACTGACCACGTCGGTGTGCCCCAGCACCGCCAGGTAGGCGCCGACGTACTTGCGCAATCGGTGGATGAACACGCTGTAAGCCAATTGCGCTGAGCTGTCGCCCGATTCGATCATCACCCGCAACCGACGAAAATCACGTTCGCCGGCCAGGCCGAACACCCCCGACTGCTGGTTGAGCATCGACTCGATCTCGTCCACATCCATCTTGGCGGTGCGCCACAGGTAACTGACGACGCCGGGGTCCAGGTCACCGCTGCGGGTGCCCATCACCAAGCCCTCCAGCGGGGTCAGGCCCATCGAGGTCTCGACCGGCCGGCCGCCGACGATCGCCGAAGCCGAGTCGCCGTTACCCAGGTGCAGCACGATTTGATTCAGGCTTTCTACCGGCCTGTCCAGGAAGGCAGCGGCCTGCTCGCTCACGTACCGGTGCGACGTGCCGTGAAATCCGTAGCGGCGGATCTGCCATCGCTCGGCCAACTCGCGGTCGATGGCGTAGGTCGCGGCCGCGGCCGGTAGGTCGTGGAAGAAGGCCGTGTCGAATACCGCGATGTGTGGAATATCGGGCAGCAACTTTCGCGCCACCTGTATCCCACGCACCGCGGGCGGATTGTGCAGCGGGGCCAGTTCCGACAGCTTTTCGAGCTCGGAGATCCGCGCGTCGTCCAGCAGCGTCGGTCGTTGGAACTGGTTGCCGCCGTGCACGACCCGGTGTCCTACCGCCACCAGACCGGCTGCCTTGAGGTCGATGCCGGCTTCGGCCAGCAGGTCAAACGCCAGGCGCAACGCCGCCTCATGGTCAGCGACCGGATCGTCCCGCTGCAGATGGCGTTGCCCGGCAGTCAGCTGAGCCGACGACGACCGCTCGGAGATCCGCTCTACTACGCCGGCAGCCGGCGACAACCCGGAGTCGGGTTCTATCAGTTGGAATTTGAGCGACGAAGAGCCGGAGTTGATCACCAGCACGACCGGGTCGACGCTATTGACCGCGCTATTGGTCACTGCCGATTCCCTGCGCCTGGATCGCGGTGATAGCAACGGTGTTCACGATGTCTTCGACCAGAGCACCCCGGGACAGATCGTTGACGGGCTTGCGTAGACCCTGCAGCACCGGGCCGATCGCGATGGCCCCGGCGCTGCGCTGCACCGCCTTGTAGGTGTTGTTGCCGGTGTTGAGATCGGGGAAGATCAGCACCGTCGCGCGGCCGGCCACTGGCGAACCACGCATCTTGGTTGACGCGACCGAGGGCTCCACCGCGGCGTCGTACTGGATGGGCCCCTCGACCAGCAGCTGCGGATCCCGAGCACGCACTAACTCCGTTGCCGCCCTGACCTTATCGACATCAGCCCCGGCGCCGGAATCACCGGTGGAATAGGACAACATGGCCACTCGCGGCTCGATGCCGAACTGTGCGGCGGTGCGCGCCGAGCTGATGGCGATATCGGCGAGCTGTTCTGACGTCGGGTTCGGGACGATCGCGCAGTCGCCGTATGCCAGCACCCGGTCGGGCAGGCACATCAGGAAGATACTGGATACGGTGGAGACGTCCGGAGTGGTCCTGATGATCTCGAAAGCGGGGCGGACCGTGTGCGCTGTGGTGTGGGCAGCGCCGGACACCATCCCGTCGACCATCCCGTTGTACACCAGCATGGTGCCGAAATACGACACATCGCGCATGATCTCGCGCGCCTGCTCGACGCTGATTCCCTTTGCCTTGCGCAGCTGCGCGTACTGGTCTGCGAATTGATGGCGTAATTGCTCGGCGCGCGGATCGATTACCTTCGCCTCGTCCAGATTGACGCCGAGTTCCGCTGAACGCAAACGGATTTGGGCTTCATCACCCAAGATGGTCAGATCGGCGACCCGGCGCACGAGCAGGCGGCCGGCGGATTTGAGGATGCGATCGTCGTCGCCTTCGGGGAGAACGATGTGTTTGCGATCCGAACGGGCCTGCTGTTGCACGCCATAGGTGAACATCTGCGGAGTAATAACCGTCGGGATCGGGATGGCGAGTTGCGCCAACAGATCCGAGACATCGACGTAGCGATCTATTAGTTCCAGCGCGGTGTCGATCTTGCGCTGCGAAGCGAACGTGACCCGTCCGCGAGCCGA
This sequence comes from Mycobacterium sp., assembly GCA_049522835.1. Lineage (GTDB taxonomy): Bacteria > Actinomycetota > Actinomycetes > Mycobacteriales > Mycobacteriaceae > Mycobacterium. Next base: position 4,916 of record JBEKNM010000061.1, on the reverse strand, counting down.
GGCGGCTGCGCCGGCAGTTTCATAGGTGCCCAGCGTGGTGGCGATGATGGGTAGCCGCAGCCGCAGGCCGGCGACCAGCGCCGCGACCGAGGGATGCAACTCGAGTCCGCCGTTGAGGATGATGCACGACAGTGACGGAAATCCCTCTGCCGCATGGGCGCTGGCGACGGCAAGTACGACGTCGGAGCGGTCGCCAGGCGTGATGACCGCCATACCGTCACGTAGCCGTTCCAATACGTGGTCGGCGGTCATCCCGGCGACCAGGATGTCCATCACCTCGCGTTCCCGCAGTGCGACGTCACCACTGATCGGCGTCCCGTTGACGGCCTTCTCCAGCTCGGCCACCGTCGGCGCCGACAACAGCGGCTCTTCGGGCAGCACATAGCTCCGCGGGGCGAACGCGCGCAGCGCTTCGCCGACAGACGCAAGTTCGCACGGCTCACACCGATTGGCCACCACTGCCGCGGTGTGGGCGCGTTGCGCGGACAGTTCGGCCAAACAGACCTCGACGACACCGGCAACATCACCGGCGTTGCGGCCCTTGGCGTTTACCGCCAGCAACACCGGCGCACCGAGGTTGACCGCGATCCGTGCGTTGATCGAGAGCTCGGCCGGCGTGGTGGCCCCTACCAGGCCGGAGTAATCGCTACCTACGATCACCACCACGTCGCACTCCTCGGCCATGGTGTGGTACGAGTCCACGATCATGGCGACCGCGGTGTCGCTGTCGGCGTGCAACTGCTGATATGTCACCCCGACGCATTGCTCATACAGCAGCCCCGCGGTCGTGTGCTGCAGCAGTAGTTCCAAGATGTAGTCGCGGCCTTCACCGAGCCGGCTGATCGGACGGAACACGCCGACTTTGGCAACTGTGGCGCTCAAGCGGTGCAGTAATCCAAGCGCGATCGTCGACTTGCCGGTCTCTGCTCCGGGCGAGGCGATGTAGATCGACGACGGCCCGGCCGCCACCCGCCCGCCGTTCAGCCCAGCCGCCGCAGCCTGGGCGCCAGATCCTTTTCAAACAGCTCCAGGAACCGGCGCTGGTCATGGCCCGGCGCGTGGAACACCAGGTGGTTGAGGCCCCACGTCACGTACTGACCGACCTTTTCGACCGCCTCGTCGGGGTCCGACGTCACTATCCAGCGCTTGGCGATCTGCTCGATCGGCAGTGCGTCGGCCGCTTTCTCCATCTCGATCGGGTCGTCGATGCTGTGCTTCTGCTCGGCCGACAACGACAGCGGCGCCCAAAACCGGGTGTTCTCCAGCGCCAGGTCCGGGTCGGTGTCGTAGGAGATCTTGATTTCGATCATCTTGTCGATGTCGTCGGCGTTGCGGTTGGCTGCTGCTGCCCCTTCTAAGACCGCGGGCATCAGCTTTTCGGTGTACAGCTCGTCGCCCTTGCCGGACGTGCAGATGAAGCCGTCACCGGCGCGGCCGGCATATTTGGCCACCACAGCGCCGCCGGCAGCGATGTAGACGGGTACCCCACCTTCGGGCACGTCATAGATCGAAGCGCCTTTGAGCCGGTAGTAGTCGCCGTCGAAGTCCACCCGGTCGCCGCGCCACAGCTCCCGCATCAGCCGCACCGATTCGCGCAGTCGGGCAAATCGCTCCTTGAAATCCGGCCACTCGCCCTCATACCCGGTGGCGATCTCGTTGAGCGCCTCGCCGGTGCCCACGCCGAGGAAAATGCGGTTCGGGTACAGGCAGGCCATGGTGGCGAAGGCCTGCGCTACGACGGCGGGGTTGTACCGGAAGGTCGGGGTGAGCACCGAGGTGCCGAGTGCAATCCTTTCGGTGCGCTCGCCGACAGCGGTCATCCAGGACAGCGAGAACGGGGCATGCCCACCTTTGTGCCGCCACGGCTGGAAATGGTCACTGACGGTGGCGCTGTCCATGCCGTGAGCTTCGGCGGCGACAGCAAGTTCGACGAGCTCGCGCGGTGCGAATTGTTCAGCGGACGCCTTGTATCCGAGTTTCAGTTCAGCCACAACTTCTTTCTACTCCTAGACTCGCGGACATGGCACCGGCACCAACTCTTATTCAGGTGACCGACCTCGTGCATCTCGTACAAGGCCACGCCGTTAACTGGGTGCTGGTCACCGGCGACACCGGCGTCATGTTGATCGACGCCGGCTATCCGGGCGACCGGGAGGACGTGCTGGCCTCGCTGCGCAAGCTCGGCTACGACGCCGGCGACGTGCGCGCCATCCTGCTGACACACGCGCACATCGACCATTTGGGCTCGGCGATCTGGTTCGCCAGCGAACATGGCACTCCGGTGTACTGCCATGCCGACGAAGTGGGCCACGCCAAGCGGGAGTACCTGGAACAGGTATCGATCCTCGACGTCGCGCTGCGCATCTGGCGGCCCCGGTGGGCGGCGTGGGGCGTCCATGTGGTGCGCAGCGGCGGCCTGATCCGCGACGGGATCCCGACTACCCAGCCGCTGACCAACGAGACGGCCGCCGGGCTGCCGGGTCATCCGATGGCTGTTTTCACCCCGGGGCACACCAGCGGGCATTGCTCTTATCTGGTCGATGGGGTGCTGGCCAGCGGCGACGCGCTGATCACCGGCCATCCGTTGCTGCGTCACCACGGGCCGCAGCTACTGCCGGAGGTGTTCAGCCACAGCCAGCAGAATTGTCTGCGCAGCCTGGCCGCCCTGGCCCTGCTGGACACCGAGATTCTGCTGCCGGGTCACGGTGCGGCATGGCGCGGCCCCATCCGCGAGGCCACCGAGCAGGCCATCTCGTTGGCGCGTTAGGCCTGCTCAGTTCCTGAGCCCCAGGTGCTCGCGCAATGTCTCGCCGGCATACCCGGTGCGGAACGCGCCGCGCTCCTGCAACAGCGGCACCACCCGGTCGACGAACTCGTCCAGGCCGTGCGGTGTCAGGTGCGGCACCAGGATGAACCCGTCGCAGGCGTCGGCCTGGATATAGCGGTCGATCTCGTCGGCGATCTGCGCGGCGGTGCCGACGAACTGCTGCCGACTGGTGACGGCGATGACCAGCTCGCGGATGGACAGGTTCTCCGCCTCGGCGCGTTCGCGATAACTGCGGGCCACCGCCACCGGATCGCCGTGTCGTACCCGACCCTGGGTGATACCGATATCGTCGCTCGGGTCGACGTCGGGCAACGCGCCGTCGGGGTCGTAGCCCGACAGGTCCCGTCCCCACACCTGCTCGAGCATCGCGATCGCCGTCGCGCCGCTGACCTGCTGAAAGCGGATGTGCCGCGCCTTGTCCTTGGCCTGTTCGTCGGTGTCACCGATGACGAATGTCGCCGCCGGAAAAACCTTGAGCTGGTCGGGATCTCGACCGTAGGACGCAGCGCGGCCTTTGACGTCGGCGTAGTACCGCTGACCGTCCTCCAGCGAGGAATGCAGGGTGAACAAGGCGTCGGCGTGGCGGGCGCCGAACGCGCGGCCGTCGGCGGAGTCGCCGGCCTGTAGCAGCACCGGATGGCCCTGCGGCCCCGCCGGCAACGTCGCCAACCCGCGCACGCCGAACTGCGGACCCGAGTGCTCGACGCTGTGGATTCGGTCCGGATCGACGTAGAGCCCGGCTTCCAGGTCGGCCACCACGGCGTCGCTGTCCCAGCTGTCCCAGAATTGGCGGGCCACGGTCAAGAACTCCTCGGCTCGCGCGTACCGATCGGCGTAGTCGAGAAATCCGGCGCGCCGGAAGTTGGCACCGGTGAAAGCGTCCGAGGAAGTGACGATATTCCAGCCGGAACGGCCGCCGGACAGATGGTCAAGTGTCGCGAATTGCCTTGCCACTTCAAACGGTTCGTTGAAGGTAGTGTTGATGGTCCCGGTCAGCCCGATCCGGTCGGTGACCCCTGCCAGGGCCGCCAGCGCGGTGAACGTATCCGGCCGGCCCACGACGTCGAGATCGTAGATCCGGCCGCGGTGCTCCCGCAGCCGCAGCCCTTCGGCGAGAAAGAAGAAGTCGAACATTCCACGTTCGGCGGTACGGGCCAGGTGCACGAAGGAGTCGAACTCGATCTGGCTGCCGGCGCCGGGGTCGGTCCACACCGTGGTGTTGTTGACGCCCGGGAAATGGGCCGCCAGGTGAATCGGCTTGCGGTGCCTGCCCTCCCGGATGCCACCCGGGCTCATCCCGTTAGTCCCCACCGTTTGGCGATCAACTCATGCGAGCGCAGCCGGTCCTCATGCCGGTGGGTCACCGAGGTGATGACAAGTTCGTCCGCACCGGTCGCGCGTTGCAGGGTCTGCAACCGCTCGGCGACTTCGTCCGGGTCACCAACGAATTGCGTTGCTATCCTATCCGTTACCACGGCCAGCTGCTCCTCGCTGAGCGGTGCGCAATCGTCCGGATCGGGGTAGGGCATGGCGCCGACGCCGGTTCGGATTGAATACACCCAATGGCCGTAGCCGGAAGCCAAGTGTCTGGCGGTGGCGCTGTCGTCAGCGACCACGATGTCGGCCGACACCACGACGTAGGGCCGCGACAACGCCGCCGACTGTCTGAAGGCGTTGCGGTAGGCGTCGATGGCCTCCAGCGCGGTGGCCGGCGTGATGTGATAGCTGGCGACGAACGGCAGCCCCAGCGCTCCGGCTACCTGCGCGCTTTGACCCTTGCTACTGCCGAAGATCCACGGCGTCAGTCCGGCCCGTTCGCCGGGCACCGCGTGCACGTCGAACCCGCCGGTTTGGTAACTGCCATCCAGCAACGCGATGATGTCACCGACCTGCTCGGCGAAGTCGGGCGAAACCGCCTCGGGCTGCTGCAGAATCGACATGGTAGCCCCCAGCAGTTCGAGGTTGAGCAGCTCGCGCACATCGAACGGCGGCGGGATCACCACGCCGTCGACCTCGCGCCATTCGCGCGGCGGTCTGGGATCGCGGGGTTCTTTTGGCGTTCTTGCTTTTTGGCCCTCTTTGCGACGCT
>JBEKNM010000060.1:0-13577 GCA_049522835.1 Mycobacterium sp. | reverse complement strand
CGAGATCACCGGCCTGTTGGGTATCGACGGCGATTTTGAAGACGGCGCTCGTGATGGTTCCGAACTCGTTGTGGCTGCCGATGAACAGTCGTTTGGTGTCGTAGCCGGCAACGTCTTTCATGTTCTGACCGCCGAAACGAGCGGGGCGATTGCCATCACGGAGGATGACTTCCACGCCGAGCAGGCTGTGACGCACGGCCAGCCGTTCAGCGCCACTGGCGGTGGCGATCAGTTCGCCGACGGTGCGGTCGGCCTGTGCTGAGAGGATGGCAGCGCATGTCACTTTCTGCTCGCTTAGTTTGCGGGCGAGGTCAGCAAGCGTGACCGCGGCGCCGACCACCAAGTTCAGGTTACCGGTGTTGATTTCGACGGTGGTGTCGACGACGCCGTTAGCGTGCGACGCTACGGAGCCGAGAGACGCTGCTGTTGAGGCTCGGTGACGCTCGAGCGAAGACCGCACGGCCGCCTCGAAAGTCGGCAGAGCGGGTTCGTCAGGTGAGACGTCCGGCAGCATGATGCCGGGGTTGAAGAGCTGCGTGGGGTCGAACACCTGCTTGATCACGCGTTGAGCGGAGATCTCGACGGGCGTGAAACGTTTGGTCATGAACTGACGTTTCTCGGTCCCAACTCCATGCTCGCCTGTGATCGTTCCACCCAATTGCAATGCTGCTTCGATGATTTCGTTGTTGGCGGCCTCCAACGCGGCGGCCGCATGGGGGTTGTCTTTGTCGTAGAACGTGGTCGGGTGCAGATCGCCATCGCCGGCGTGGCCGGTCACCGCGATGAACAGCAGCGCGTCCGAGTGCCGCTTCGCTGTATCCTGAATAGCTTGCTGCATTTCCGGGATATGTTGCCGAGGAACCGTGACGTCGCCAATGAAGAAACCTTTGCCGCTGCGCACCACGGCGTCAGGGGCGTGCAGCCGTCCGTACCACAGCTTGGCGCGGGATTCCTCGTCGTCGGCGTGGCGCACCTCGATCGCCTTGCGGCTCAGCACTTCTCCCACGATTTTGGCGTCGCGGTCGACGTCTTCGGCAGTGCCGTCGACGTCGATGAGCACGATGGCGTCGACATCGGTGGGATAGCCGGTGTCGGTGAATTGCTGCAGACCGGCGATGCCGACGCGGTCAAGCCATTCCACCGCGGCGGGCACGGTCCCGGTCTGAATGATCGCGGCTATCGTCTCCGCTGCGTCATGGGCGGTGGCGAAGCTGCCCATCAGACTGCGGGTGACCGGTGGGATGGGGCGCAGTAACACGGTGGCCTCGGTGAGGATCGCCAGTGTGCCTTCCGAGCCGATGAGCACACCCAGCAGGTCGGGGCCCTCGTCGGCGGCGCTGAACTGGATCACGGTGCCGTCAGCGAGGACCGCCTCCGCGGCCAACACGTGGTTGTAGGTGACGCCGTATTTCAGAGCGTGTGGGCCGCCGGCGTTTTCGATGATGTTGCCCCCGATGGTTGCCAAGTGGGCCGACACCGGGTCTGGTGAAAAAACCAGTCCGTGCGGGGCGAGCTGTTCTTGCAGGGCGGCATTGATCACACCGGGCTGGACCCGCGCGGTTCGCGCCGCCGCGTCGATGTCGAGAATCCGGTCCATCCTGGACAGGTCCATCATGACCCGGTCCGGGCTTGCCATCACCCCGGCGCTGCAGTTCGACGCTCCACCTCGCGTCACGAGCGACACCTGATGTGCTGCAGCGGTGCGCACGGCCGCGACGACGTCGTCGCGGGTTCGTGGTCGCAGCAAGAGACCAGGCTTACCGCCGAAACCCCAATAGTCGCGGCCGCTTTCAGTCAGTGCTGCCGTGTCGGTGACCAGTGCGCCCGGGTCAGCGAGCGCCGCGGCGAAAGCGGCAGTAGTCGATTCGTCCATGACATCCTCCTGAGCAGGAACGGGATTAGCTGGTGAATCCGCCAGCGACCGGAATGGTGCGCGCGTTGATCAATGTGGGTCGCTGCCGATCAGCGATTCCGGCTTTCACCAACTCGACGACTTCGTCGGTGGTCTGCGCTTCGTGGGCGTCGACGCCGTAGCTGGTTGCGGTGCCCACGATGTCGAGCCCTGGAACGTCCAGCCCCGGAACGTTTGGGGTTTTCTCCCAGACGCCGAATTCTTTGACCACCCCGTATTCGGCGTTGGATGCCACGACGACGGTGAGTGGGATCTTGTAGCGGGCCGCACTCCACAGCGCGGTGATCGCGTAGTGCATCGAGCCGTCGCCCATCAGCGTGACCACGGGGCGATCCGGGGCCGCGAGCTGCGCACCGACCGACGCCGGCAACCCCCAGCCGAGTCCACCGCCGGCGGAGGACAGGTGCGAGAGTGGGTTGCCCGGCCGAATGCTGTTGGTGAGGGCGACCTCGTTGCTGCCGGCCTCGCTGACAAACAGCGCATCCGCGGGTGCGGCGTGGCTGACGGCCGTCCACAGGTCCTGCGGCTTGAGCGGTACCTGCCCGGGTACGAGGCCGGGGATCGCGGCACGCGGGGCGGGGGCGGGCCGCTGAGTTGATTTCACCGCGGCCGACAGCGCTTGCGCCGCGACGCGGATGTCGGCAACGATCGCGTCGCCGATCGGGGCGCGGGCGGCTTCGTCGGGATCGTTGGTGATGTGGATCAGGCTCGCCCCCTCAGGCAGGTAAGGCCCGGGCACCAACGGGTAATAACGGAACACCGATGTCCCGATCGCGAGGATCAGATCGTGTCCGGACAGGATCTGCGAAATCCATCCCGCGCCCGGCGGCAGCGCACCGTGATAAAGCCGGTGGTTCTCCGGGAATCCGCTCCACCCGGTCAACGGGGCGGTGAACACCGGAGATTCGCAGCGTTCGGCCAATTCGATTACCGCATCCCAGGCGTCGTAACGTTCGACATCGCCGCCGACGACCAGTGCCGGCGATTTCGCTGCGTCCAATCGTGCCGCTATCTGCTGCGCCAGCTCGGTCGGGAACCCGGTCGCGTGAGTCACGGTGCGCTCGCGCACCGCAGCAATATCGCTGATCTGGGTGTCGTCGAGTTCAATCGGCATGTCGTCCATGGGCAGCGAAACGAACACCGGGCCCATCGGTGGGGTGGTGGCCAAGTGGATGGCGCGAGCCAATACGGCGGGAGCCTCGCTGGCAATCGCGGGTTCGGCGGCCCATTTCACGAACGGCTTGGGCACCGTGGTCGGTTCGTGGTTGGTCAGCAGGCAGTACTGGTTTTGCATGTTGCGGCGTTGGTTGCCCGCGGTAATGATCAGTGGGGTCTTGTTGACATACGCGTTATAAATCTGGCCTTGGGCGTTGCCCATGCCTGGGGCGGTGTGCAGGTTGACCACGGCGGGCCGGCGAGTGACTTGCGCGTACGCGTCTGCCATTCCCACCGGAATCATTTCCTGAAGCCCCAGGAAGTAGCGGAAATCGTCAGGAAAGTCTTGCAGCAGCGCCAGTTCCGAAGAACCAGGGTTGCCGAACCAGGTCGTCAAACTGTGTTTGCGGAACAAATCCAGGATGGCTTCGCGGACAGTGGTCATGTAGATACCGCCTTCGTCTCGGTTGTTAGTCGGGCGATCTAACCTATTTCGCCAGGCGTCGGTGCCAGGGCCCAATCCAACGCAAAGTCTGCAACCTTTTCCCACCCTGGTGCGCCGCAGGTGAAATGGTCTCGTCCGGGGAAGAGCTTGAAAGCGGTGACAGCAGTGGAGTGTTTGGCGTTTCTCTCGTAGTTTTCGCGCTGCACAGCCGGGGGAAGGATGTGGTCGTCGCCGCCGGCGATGAACAGCAGGGGCGCCCGCTCATCGTTGGCGAAGTTGTAGGTCGTGGCCGCGCCGTGGGTGAAGTTGGCCAGGCCGCCCTGGAACAGGATCCGCCCGGGCACCGGCACCGCATAGCGGTCGAAAGCGACCTGGGATGCCTCCTCGGTGAGGGTGTTGGTGAAGGCGTAGTGAAACTGCTTGGGCGTGATGGGGACGGCGTGATGCAGGTTTGCCGGATTTTTCAGCACCGGGAAGGTCGCACGAATCTCGCTGAACGGCAGAGCCTTGACCCCTTTGACGGCCGCACCGTCGACGGACACGCCGGCCCGTCCGTAGCCGGCATCGAGAAGCAGCTGTACGAAGGTGCCACCGAAGGAATGGCCGATCAGGATCGGCGGCTTCGACTCTTGCTCGATGACGTCGACGAGATGATCCATGACCTCCCGCACACCGAGGTCGGCCAGCGGCGAGGGATCCTCTCTTAACGCCTCGACGCCTGCGGTGCCTCCGGCGACACCCGGATAGCCCGGTGTGAGGACCCGGAATCCGCGCGCACTGTAGCGGGCGACCCAGTCTTCCCAGGCCAGCGGAGTCATCCACAATCCGTGGATGAGAACGACGGTTTGCTCATCGGAAGTAGTCATGCTTGCCAATGATGGTGAGCCGCCGTCCAAGACACAACGAACCCCAGCCCAAAACCTCGGCGCGCTGTCTTGTGCCCGAGCATAAGCCGCTGCCGACGGTTACCATCGCTTCGTGTCGCCGCAGCCGCCGCTGGTCCTGCTTGCCAACCGCACCCGTACCCGGTCGGATGCCATCGTGGAGGAGATCGCGCAGGCGTTCCGCACCCAGATTCCGGGCTATCATCCCGGGGAAGGGCTATCCGACAACGATGTTCGAAAGAACATCGCCGCCTACGTCGACGACGTTCTGAATCTGATTGCCGGCGGGCCGGAGCCGAAACACGAGGCCCTTGAGGGCGTAATGCGCCAGCGAGCCGGCCAGGGAATCACGCTAACCAGCCTTTTACAGTCCTACCGCCTCGGAGTACCCATCCTCTGGCAGGCATTCGCGGACCTGGCGAAAGGCAACGAGAAGCAAAAGGACGCCCTCATTGCCGCGACTCCGACCCTGTTCGCCATTTTGGACGCATACTCGCGCCGCGCACATGCGGTCTACCGCGAAATCGAGATCCGCGACGCCCGTCGCAATGAACAAATCAGGGCCACCATGCTCGACACCGTGCTCAGTGAGGATTCCAATGCCGGGGCGGTGTTTTGGGATGCCGTGACCGCATTAGGGCTCCCGCGAGCAGGTCAGTTCGCCGTCATCGCGGCGATCACCGCGGAGGAGCATCCGTCGGGAGACGCGACACCCGACATCGAAGCGCTCGTCGCCGCGCATGCCGGTGTCGAAGAGGCCTGGTTTCGCCTGAAGCCGCGCGCGCAACTCGGCGTCGTGTCGTTTCGCCGCAACCGACATAACACACTTGACGACCTCGCCGCCAGGATCACTGCGCGTCTACCGGTCCGGATCGGCCTAAGCAGCCCATTCACCGCCGTGACCGAATGCACCAAAGCCCGAGCCCAAGCACAAGTGGCGGCACGGGCGTCCTCTGCCGTCCGGCCCGCCATCCGTTACAACCGCGACGTGTTGCCGGTGCTGATGGCCAGTTCTCCCGACGCTGCCGCCACAGTCATCTCCGCCACGCTCGGCCCAGTCCTCGAACTGCCGGCGGAACGCCGGGAGCCCATCATCAAGACCGTACGCACCTGGTTGCAGCGCGACCAATCCGTGTCCGCGACCGCCGCTGAGATGCACTGTCACCGCAACACCGTCAATTACCGTCTCCGCCGCTTTAGTGAACTGACCGGACGATCTCTGGCCGACAACGTCTGGTTGGCCCAAGTGGTGCTGGCGATCGAAGCGCCACCGGTGACCGAGCCGACCTGAGATTGGAGTCGACAAGTTTGGCTTGATGGTGAAACCTATTGCAATGCAGACACATCAAAGTTAAACCACTCCGCGCACACCGTATAATACGTCGCCGCCGAGGGTTGCCGACAAGTTGACCACATGGACCATCTTGCCCAGCAACAAAGACCTTTTGCTGTGCCCCAGCACGATGACTGACTCGCTGCGGCGCAGCTATGGTCTGACTTGTGACAAAGTCAACGCCGTTTCCCAGCGCCTCGGCAACCGACGCGGTGCGGTTCACTGCGCTGGTGGGGCTGCCTAATGTCGCGCAAGGACTATTTCGCCCGCGCCCTCGGGTCGCGGCGGCGATCAACCAGCTCGGTGTACCCAGCCGCGCCCACCAATTCCTTGCGGCACTGCAGCGCCGCTACGGGGATGGGCCGTTGTGGGTACGTGTCGCCGGTAGGGACACACTGCTGGTGTTCGGCCCTGAGCCGATACGGTTCGTGCTATCTAATGCGCCGGATCCGTTTGCCTCCGACCCTGAGCCCAAGCGGTCGGGGATGCTGAAGTTCCAACCGCACGCGCTGACCATTTCACGTGGCGCCGAATGGTCGGACCGGCGCCAATTCACCGACGCCGTAATGGCCCACGCGCACTCGACGTCCGCCATACGGCAGCGATTCAGCCGTATCGCCGCCGAAGAAGCGCCGCAATCACCCGCCCAGATCGACTGGCGACAGTTCAACGCCATAATGCGACGCGTCGCGCGGCGAATCATTCTGGGAGACACCGCAATCGATGATCAACTCGTGTCCAAACAGTTGGCGGCGTTAATGGACAAGGCCAATCCGCCCACAAAGGGCAACCCGAAACTCTGTCGCATGTTCACGCAACGACTCGCAAAGTACGTCACAGACGGCGAATACGGCAGCCTCGTCGGACTTTTTCACACTGCGCCGACGACCGCCGTGACAGATCCAACCGGGCAGATCATCCACTGGATGTTCGCCATGGGCGATACCCTGGCCATCAACATCTGGCGTTGTCTGGGACTATTGGCCACCCATCCCGCGATCCGTCAGGAGGCTCATCACCGGCTCGATGAGGTTGCCGATACCACATACCTCAGCGCGTGCCTCTACGAGGCGATGCGACTGTGGCCGACCACGGGCATCCTGGCCCGGACTACTACCCGAAACACCGACTGGAACGGCGTGGATGTGCAAGCCGGCACACCAGTGCTGATCGTCAATACCTTCAATCACCGTGACACCGCGCGGTTCCCGTGGGCCGACCGTTTCCAACCCAACATGTGGCTCGACGGGTCTGGCGGCGAGAACTGGTCCTTCAACTTCTTCAGCAACGGCCCCCAGGTCTGTCCAGGCGCACAACTGGCGGTCCAACTCGGCACCGCCCTCATGGCAGCGGTACTCCGCGACTCCTTTCCAATCGCACACCGGGCAGCGCTGGATCCGTCCACACCGTTGCCCAACTTCTTCAATCACACCAGATTGCGCATCACCCTAAAACCACGCGGACATTCCCAGCCCCTGCCCAATCGCTAGCGGCAATGACGCCGCCGACACCCCAAGCCACAATGCAGTGCCGGCTGAATGATGATGCTGACCGACGATCGATGATGATGATGATTGTCTCGTCGACGATTGACTGCACATCTGCGTGTTTCGCGCGAGTGGCTATGGCACGGGTGATGATTGGCAAGCTGTTTCGGCGGTAGTGGTAGACCCATTTCCAGAACTCGTGGTTCTCGCGCGAGCGGTGCAGCGTTCGCCTGCCCAAGACCACATAGCCGATCAACTCGCGTCCCTGCTGCGTCCGGAGTTCAACCAACTGGTGATCGAAGCCCCGGTTGATCACCCGGTACTCGGGCTGCCGATCTGCGGCATCGAAGGATGTCAAAGGGGATCACGAAGCCGTCAGGGAGGCGTCAGCCTGCAGGCGCACGATGCGGTAATCGGCACGTCGGCGCGCGCCGCGGCCAGCGCGAGCTGCTGCTCAATGATCGTCGCCTCGGCGGCGCGGCCCAGACGTCGCAAGCACTCGTGGTACCCATGCAGACTCCACATATTGCCCGGATGCTGGCAGCAGCGGCGCACCGTGGGGTCAAGACCGAGATCCGCCGCGTAGACGTGCGCCGCCTCCTGCACGTGGCCCCGTTCCAGCAGCAACGCACCATAGGCGTGGCGAGTCGGTTGCATCCAGCCCCATGGCTCGTCGTAGGGAAGGGCGTCGTCGAGTTCCACTGCCCGGCGCAGGTGACCAAAGGCAAAATCGAATTGCCCTTGGCGGTAGGCGATTTCGCCGTCAAGCATCGCGCTAGCCACCGCGAGAATGTCGCGGCTGGTGTTGTTGAACAGATACCGTGACGCGGGAACGCGGGCCAGCGCTTCGGTGAAGGCCCGGCGCTCGGCGTCTGCCTGTGACAGTTGCCCTTTGGCGGCATGCGCCACACCCCGGCCGTAGTGGACCGTCGCGGCGGTCGTGCAGTACAGGCTCTGATCGGCCGGTAGTGGCTCGGCTATCAGGTCGTCCCAGCGGCCGAACCGGACGAGTACGTGCACCCGAAGCGGGACGAAGGCTTCCAACCAGTCGGCCATCGGCGGTGATTCGATCGACAGCAACTCGGGTGTGAGTTGCTGTGCGAGCTCATCGGCGGCCTGTAGCGCGACCTGAGATTGCCCGGAAAACATCGCCGCGTACACGACGAAATGCAAATTGTGGGCTCGGTAGGCCGAGTAAAAGTTAAGTGGGCCTTCGCGTTCGAGGAATCTGCGATCCGCCCGAACCGCGGACAGATTTGATACCACCGCGTTGTGATAGTCGCCGCACAGCACATCGATATGAGTCGGCATGTGTTCGAGGTGACCGGCATCGGGTACCAGCCCGCGCAGCAGATCGGCCGCCGGCAGCGCCTCTTCGGGACGGGCAGACAACTCCATCGTGTGCAGGTAGATATGCAGGATGCCCGGGTGCTCGCGGCCCGCCGAAGTCTGCAGGGCGTCCTCCAGGATCCGTTTCGCCTGCACAACCCGAGATTCGGGGGCCGGCTCGCCGGTTTGGGTGTCCCACAGTGCCCAGGCCGTCACATTGACCAGCGCATCCGCCGCAAGGGCCGCAACGTCGATGTCGTCGGGGTAGGCCGACGCCAAGGCCACCATCGCGTCCGCGTACGACGCGTTAGCTGTTGCCAACCTCGCGGCATCCGCTTGGCCCGCAGCGGGAAACCGGGCCAGCAGCGCCTCGATGAGACCCCGTTCGACGGCCGTTGCGCGGCCACGGACGGCCAGCTGCAACTCCTTGCGAGCCCGGCCCAGCGACGCTGAGAACTCGACCGGATCGTATGCGTCCCAGGCCTTGTTGTAATTCGGGCCTACCGCGTACGCGATACCCCACCGCGCGATGGCCAGGTCAGGATCGAAGCTCAGCGCCTCCTCGAAGCAGCGCACCGCCTCTTCGTGGTTGAACGCATAAGCCCACACCATGCCCCGGCCGAACCACGATTGCGCCTGACCCGACGGTGTATCGACAGCCCGATGATAGGAGCCGAGCTCGTAGTACGGGTCGGTGTCGCCAAGCGGGACCGCCACGATGCCAACCCTAGCGCCGGAACCGAACTCCAGTTCAACTCCGGGGCTGCTGCTTTGATCAGTACAGCGGGATCCAGACGCCGAAGAACCAGTAACCCCAACCGCCGAAGTACCAGTTGAAGACTGGAACGACGGTAAAGGTGTTATAGGCGAACGGTCCGAAGTCGCCCTGCGCGCGGGCCACATCGCGGGGTGGCCCGGCCCACGGACGGTTCCATCCACCGGCAGGAGGCGGACCGTTCCAGCCACCCGGGGGCGGAGGGCCTTCCCAATTGGGCGGCGGGTGGCCGGGAGCCGGGCCGTCGTTCCAGCCGAACCCGCGCTGGGGCGGCGGAGGTGGCGCCCCGTGGTCGGGAATGCTGAAGCCAACCGTCAGACCCGTAGGACCGCCGATCTGCGCAGTACCGCTCGCGTAGGTTCCGCGCGGAGCGTACGGCGGGTGGGGAGGCTGAGTGCTCGGCGGATGAAGGGCCGGGCGGGCCTCTGGACTAGGCGGGGTGCTGGGCGGACCTGTGGTGTGTGCACCCGGCGGCGTACTGGTTTGGCCCGCCGGCGGAGTCGTTTGTCCGCTCGGTGGCCCCGTGGTTTCCGGTGGCGTAGTAGTGCCTGGGTGCGATGGCCCGGTCTCCGTGGTCGGAGGCTCAGTGGAGTGGGTAGCCGGCGGCGGCGTGCTCTCTGCGCCCGTCGGCGCGGCGGAGTGGGTGTTCGGCGGCGCGTTGGTCTGTGTCTTCGGCGGCTCGGTGGGCTGCGGGTTTTCCGGGGCCTTCGGGGGCTGTGATCCCTCGTTCGGGGCACCACCGCCTCCGCCGGCACCGCCGTGGTTTGTCGGGCCCGGCGGAGGCGTCGGGTCAAGCGGAGCTGAATAGGCGAATCCGCTGTCCTGCGTCAGTGCGGAGATGCCGAGGCCCACCGCGACCGCCGCCGCGCCAACGGCACGTTTCATAGACATAGCTGACATAGCTGCGTCCCTTCTGGGCCTTCGGCCCCGACGATGTCCGGTTGGCCCCGCTACGGGCAGGTCACGTCGATCTCGAACGACTTGGTGACCGGCTGCGGTTGTTGTGGGTTGCTCATATCGACACCTGCTGCGGTGCCCTTGATCGCGTAGGCCTTACCGCTGATTGCGGCTCCGGCGTTGCCGCCTTGATTCGGAGCGGCATCGGAGAAACCGAGCGTGACGCCGTTGACGCTACCCAGGCCGACCGCATGGACGATGGGCGGGTTGTCGTTGCTGACCACCGCGCCGACTCCGTTTGCCGCATCACCGATGCCGATGTTGGTGTTGGCGCCGGCCACAGTGCAGGTGACCTGGCCGGTGACGTTCTGTTTCTGACCGTCGACGATGACCTGCGGGCCAGCCGCCGTTGCTGCCGTGCTCGATGCGCCTGTACTGGACTTGTTGCTGGAACAGCCGGCGCAAGCCGCGACCACCATGGCCACGCCCGTTACGCCGACCACGATCCCACGCTTCACCAATGCTCTCCTTTTAGTTGCTGATCGCCACTTGTCGTCGTGGCCGCCGTGGGCTCCGTCAACACGAGCGGACCTTACCGCGTGGACTCAGGCTCACGACGCCCGCTTCGGTTTACCCGATCCCAGCGATCGCAAACAGTTGGGTCGCGCGCACGGTGATCGGCACGATCAGGCGAGAATTCGCAAGCCCCATTTGCTGAGCAGTGGATGCACGAGAGTGAAGTAGGTCGTGTAATCGTCGCCGTCTGGTGAATCCCTCAAGATGCCGACTGCACTCACGGTGCCGTCTGCGTTCTTGACGAAACCAGGACTACCGCTGTCACCATTGAGGCTGAACACGCTGGCTTCGACCACGCAGCAGTCAACGGCGATGATGGCGCCACAGGTCTCACCGGTTACCGCCCCGATCTTGCAGAACGGCATACCTACCTGAATGTCAGCACGGCTCAACACATTCCGGACCCGATACCTACCGCCCACATCACCTGTTGGCTTACCGACGCTCGGATCGAGGCGGATGATCGCGGCGTCCTTCTCGCCCACCTTCTCGCTGACGGTGATCTTGCCCAGCGGGAAATCCTGCCCGTAAGTCCACAGCGTATCGTCGTGCTCGTCGCAATGCCCACTGGTTATGAAGTAATAGCTGCCGTCGTCGCCCTCGGCCGCGAAACCCGCTGTGCACCGACCACTTTCATGGGCGACCCCGATACCCGGCGTCGGGCCCGGCTCGGCCCGCGCCGGGTTCGCGAGCGCGGTCGCGGCCATCACCGTGGCACCGGCCAACGCCAGCAATCGCAACCTGGTCACGCCGTTCTCCTCTGTGTGTGTCGGGCAGGATAGCAGCAGCGCGCACCTGCCTGCCAGCTGGGAAGAGCGAGTGAACGCGTCGCGGCCTGTCAATCTGCAGCTACTCCGGAACAAGCGCCTATTCGCGGGCCATCGCATGCCATGCCATGTCGGCGATGGCTTCGCAGTACTTGTCGTCGATGAGGTCCTCTGAGTAGAGAGCGCGAATGTTCAGCGGCGCCAGGACGATTTGCGCAGCGGCCAGGGTGTTCACGTCCTCGCGCAATTCGCCACGCTCCCTCGCCCGATCCACGACCCTGCGCACGACGGCGAAACGGGCCCGCCAGAACATCATTCGGGTGTCTTGGTCGTGACGTGCACGACTGTCCATGACCATCGCCCGCAGTAAAGTCCGGCCCGCCGCGGTGTTGATGCCATCGGTCACGTTGCGAGCCAGCGCCAGTAGGTCTCCGCGCAGCGAACCGGTGTCTGTTGCCGTGCGCATGGTCTCGACATCGCCGAGAGCGGCGTCGACGATCAGTCGTTGGCGATCGCCCCAGTAACGGTAGATCATCGCGGCATCGAGGTGGTGCCGTTCCGCCAAGGCCTCGATGCTGAATCGCTCGACACCCCAGCGCGCCAACTCGTCGAGCACTGCCGGCATCACCTGAGCCCGGACCTCTGCAGGAGCAGCGTCCACGGACTCATCTGGTGGTTGAGCCGGCTGCATGCATGTCTCCTTAAGCTGAGCTATTCCGAAACGATGACATCCGCAGGTCAGCGATCATGCCCGTTTCGCGCGGTCGATTCGAGGATCTCATCCCGGCCGGTCGACATGCCGGGCGAGGAAATCCAGGACAGCGCCGGCGAAAACATCGTTGCGATCGCCGGCGACCATGTGTCCTGCGCCGCGGACATCGGTGAACTCGACCTGCGGGAAGCGTGCGAGGAATTCGTCGGCACGCTCCTGGCTGACGAGGTCGCTCATTTGGCCGCGAATCAGAAGCATGGGCACGCCGCTACGCAGGATCGCGTCTACGGCCGTGTGCATGCGATCGGCATCGGTGACCTCAAACGGGGGAAACGCCGCCGTGCCGCTGATGAACTGCGGGTCCCAGTGCCAGTACCAGCGATCGCCGCGGCGTCGCAAGTTGGTGGTCAATCCATCCAAGTCGGTGGGTCGGGGCCGATGCGGGTTGTACTCGGCGATCGCGTCAGCGACCTCTTCAAGTGAGCTGAACCCCGATTCCACCCGGTCAGCCATGAATGCGTGTATCCGATTGGCACCGGATTGCTCCATGTCCGGCACGATGTCGACCAAAACGACTGCGCTGGCGATGCCCGGCGAGAGCTCGCCCGCAAGAAGCATCGACGTGAACCCACCCAGGGATGCGCCAACCAGCACCGGTTGCGGAGGCAAGTTCCCCAGCACTTCTTGGACATCGCTGGCGAAGCTGACGACCCGATAGTCGCCTTCGCTTGACCAGTCGGATTCTCCGTGGCCCCGCAGGTCGATCGTGACGGCTTGCCACCCCCGCTTAGCGACAGCAGCGGCCGCCCGGCTCCAAGAGCGGCGGGTCTGCCCGCCGCCGTGCAAGAACACCACGGCACGCGCTTGAGGATCGCCTTGGCGATCCGCGACGATGCGAACACCGCCCGGCCGGTGAGTCAAGAACGGTTCAGGTGCCTGGACATCAGGGGTCGCCATTAGCAGATCGTAGGAAGCCGATCGAATCTGTTTCTTAGCGGGTAGGTACTCCTACTGGTAGCCCGGCAAATCCGGCACTCCACTGGCAGTCAACCAGCCGCCACCGTCGACAACCAGTGTTGCTCCGGTCACGTAGGACGCAGCATCACTGGCCAGGAAAAGCACCGCTTCAGCGACTTCTGTGGTCGATCCGGGCCGCTTCAGCGGGTTCTGGCGAGTATGGCGCAGGTCATCGCGGGCGATTCTCTTAACGCCCTCGGTTCCTGACATCGCCCCGGGGGCAACGACATTCACCCGAACATTGTCAGGCCCCCATTCAATCGCACAGGCGCGGCTCAGCGCATCAAT